>JAEDFS010000037.1 GCA_016297895.1 Marvinbryantia sp. | reverse complement strand
CATGATCCAATGTTACGTCTCTGTAAAGCTTGCTCATAAATCCTTTCTCCTCTCTACTAAAAAAGCCCCGGAATACATAAACGTATTCCGGGGCGAATAAACATACTATCCGCGGTACCACCCGCTATTGCAGACACCCTTGTCTGCACCTTTTGCACTTAACGCATGCACACGTACCAACCTACTTGCGAACCCAGATCTCATTTGCTGCGGTCCGTCTGTTCAGAAGGTCTGCTCCGGAGTGTTCCCTTATTGCCAGTTCCCTTAAAGGACGTTCTCAGTCGGCGGCGTCCTATTCCTGTCAAGTTTCCTGTCAAGAGTCTCTTTCATCGCTTTTACCGTTCAATGATAGCACATCATTTTGCGAATTACAAGGTTTGTTATAATGAAAAAACTTCATTACGTTGATGCAGTTTTCTGTACGTTTTCTTCGTAATCAGACTGTATTCTCCTGAAAAGTATTTGTATATTTCCCGAAATCTGCTATACTGTAAGTCATGAGTAAACAGCCAAGCGGATCGTAAATATCCGCTTAACTTTTCAGAAAGGACAATATACGGTCATGAAGAATTTAATGATCCCAGAAGGTTACAGATCCGAGCTGAACCTTCACGATACCCAGGTCGGTATCAAAACTGTAAAAGACTTTTTCCAGCAGACACTGGCTTCCAGGATGAATCTCCTGCGCGTGTCCGCTCCTCTTTTCGTAAAACCGGATTCCGGTCTGAATGATAATTTAAACGGAGTGGAGCGCCCGGTCTCTTTCGGCATCAAAGAGCAGAACGATAAAGAAGCGGAAATCGTCCATTCTCTCGCCAAATGGAAACGCTATGCCCTGAAAAAATACGGTTTTTCCCATGGTGAAGGTCTGTACACAGATATGAGTGCCATCCGCCGCGATGAAGACACCGACAATATCCATTCTATTTATGTAGATCAGTGGGACTGGGAAAAGATCATCACCAAAGAAGAAAGAAATATGGACACACTGAAAGATGTGGTCCGCACTGTCTATAAGGTTCTGAAGAAAACAGAAAAATATATGGCGATTCAGTATGATTATATAGAAGAGATCCTGCCAAACGATATTTTCTTCATCACCTCCCAGGAGCTGGAAGATATGTATCCGGACTGCACGCCAAAGGAACGGGAATATAAGATCACCAAACTAAAAGGTGCCGTGTTCATCATGCAGATCGGAGGTGTTCTCGCTTCCGGAGAAAAACACGATGGCCGTGCACCGGACTATGATGACTGGACCTTAAACGGTGATATCATCGTATACTATCCGGTACTGGATATCGCACTGGAGCTTTCTTCCATGGGAATCCGGGTAGACGAAGAAGCACTGCAAAAACAGCTTGAGATCGCCGGCTGTCCGGAAAGAGCAGAGCTTCCTTTCCAGAAAGCGATTCTTAATAAGGAACTTCCCTATACCATCGGAGGAGGTATCGGTCAGTCCCGTATCTGTATGTTTTATTTAAGAAAAGCACACATCGGAGAGGTCCAGGCATCGATCTGGCCGGATGCTGTGACAGAAAAGGCGCTGGCACACGGAATCCAGCTGCTGTAAAAACAAGACTCCTGACAAAAATTCCCGGGGCTTTTGCTCCCGGGAATTTTTTATCTGTTTTTATCCAAGTGCCACATCCAGCGCCATCATCAGCGTAAACCCTGCCGCAAACAGCAGCGTTCCCAGGTTGGAATGCTCTCCCTCCGACATCTCCGGGATCAGTTCCTCCACCACCACATATATCATGGCACCTGCCGCAAAGCTCAGCAGATAAGGAAGCACCGGAACCACCATTTTTGCCGCTGCAATAGTCAGCAGCGCTCCGATGGGTTCCACGATTCCCGAAAGCACTCCATAAATAAACGCCTTTCCTTTTTTCGTCCCCTCCGCCCGAAGAGGCATGGAAATGATTGCACCCTCAGGGAAATTCTGGATCGCAATTCCAATAGAAAGCGCCAATGCGGCTGCTATGGTGATGTCGGAATTCCCGGCTGCCCATCCCGCATAGACTACGCCGATCGCCATTCCCTCCGGAATATTGTGAAGGGCCACAGCCAGCACCAGCATGGTATTCTTAGAAAGCGAACTGGGCATTCCTTCTGATTCGGAGCTGTTCATATGGAGATGGGGAATCACATGATCCAGAATAAGAAGGAACAGAATGCCGATCCAGAATCCTGCCACAGCCGGTATAAAAGACCACTTTCCCATCCCTTCTGCCTGATCCATTGCCGGAATCAGCAGACTCCATATGGAGGCTGCCACCATGACTCCCGCCGCAAATCCGGTCAGACATCTCTGTACTTTTTCATTGAGTTTTCCACCTTGTAAGAACACGCATGCTGCTCCTGCAGTTGTACCCAAAAAGGGGATCAATATTCCTTGCAATACTTCACCTGTCATCAATCTTCCTCCCTTCAATATATGTAAGATCATTCCGAAAATCTAACGTTGAGGGCAAAAGCCCTACCACGATACTGTCAGTATACCTATTATCTGTCAATTTTGTCAATCCTGAGGTTTCCTCTTGCATATTCTTCGATATTATGTTATCTTTTCTCAATGAAAAGAGGTTATGCTATGAAAAACAAATTATATCTTCATGCCTTCGGGTTTCCTGCCATTGTACTGGTGCTCATTATCTTTGCCGAGATCTTTGAAGACTCTTCATTATTCCCGTTTCCGCCTGCTCTCATTCCGCTGATCATTGCCGGCGGTTATGTGTGTTATGATACGCTGGTCACCATCTGGCGTTCACGGAAGATCACAGCCGGGATCCTGGTCGTACTTGCCTTGATCGGCTGCGTCTATACCGGTGAATATCATGAAGGTGCAGAAATTGCATTCATGATGCTTCTGGGAGAAGCTTTGGAACACTTTGCAGTGGAAAGGACCCAGCTTACCGTAAATCTTCTGATTCGGAATGCATCCTCCGATGCCGGTCAGACGATCCAGACCGGGGAAGGCGGACATGCAGGCCGTCTGGCTGACAGATTTTCTGTCTTTTTCCTGCCTCTGATCCTGACGATCGGAATCGTAGTATGGCTGACCACCAGAGACATCCGGCGCCTGATGAGCATCTTTGTCATCGCCTGCCCCTGTTCTCTGATGCTTTCCAGTCCCACTGCCGTACTGACCTGTATCGGAAATGCGGCAAAGAAAAACATTCTTCTTGCCAACGGTGAGATTGTGGAACAATGCGGGAATATTCATTCCGTGGAGTTTGACCATGAAAAACAGCTTTATATCGCCGATAACGGTCTGACTCTCGGTGCTTCCGGTGATGCAGATGTCATCTTTACGAAAAACAGTGAGTCTTCTCTTCCCTATGCACTGGCACTGACCAAAAAAGCCAGAACGATCATCTGGGAGAACATTCTGATTTTTGCATTTGCAGTCAATCTGACCGGCATTCTGCTCTCAGGACTTGGATTGCTTGGTCCCGTTCCCGGTGCCCTGATCCACAATACTTCTTCCATCTGTGTCGTACTCAACTCCCTGCGTCTTCTTCGATGGGAACCGAAGATCTCTCAATAGCAAAAACAAGGCCCTTTGCCATCCCGGCAGGGCCTTTTCTGTTCCCATTTCTTTTCTACAATGCTTTGATTCTCTCGATTGCTTCCACTGTGTTTTCATAACTGCCAAATGCAGTCAGACGGAAATATCCTTCTCCGCTGGGTCCGAATCCGGATCCCGGTGTTCCCACCACATTTGCTTTTTCCAGCAGGTAATCAAAGAATTCCCAGGAAGTCATGTGATCCGGTGTCTTCAGCCAGATATAGGGTGCATTGACACCTCCTGATACGGTATATCCTGCACTCTTCAGACCTTCAAAGATCACGGATGCATTCTTCATATAGTAGGCGATCTGTTTCTTTAACTGTGCCTTTCCTGCCTCTGAATACACAGCTTCTCCGGCTTTCTGTACGATGTAGGGTGCCCCGTTATATTTCGTTCCGTGTCGTCTTGCCCAGAGCCCGTGAAGACAGGTATCTCCGGCCTTCAATTCTTTCGGAACTACTGTAAATCCAAGACGCACACCGGTAAATCCCGCATTTTTCGAAAAGCTGCGAAGCTCTATGGCACAGGTTCTTGCCCCTTCACACTCATAGATTGTGTGGGGTACATTGTCCTCAGAGATATATGCTTCATATGCCGCATCATAAATAATGATTGCTCCCACCTTATTCGCATAATCTACCCAGACCTGAAGCTGATCCTTTGTGATCGTAGATCCGGTAGGATTATTCGGGAAGCAAAGATAAATAAGATCCGGTGTCTCTTTCGGAAGCTCCGGTGCAAAATCATTTTCTGCTGTACAGGGCATATAGATCACATCACTCCAGGTCTCTGTCTTGGGATCCCAGGTTCCGGTTCTTCCTGCCATCACGTTAGAATCCACATACACCGGATAGACCGGATCGCAAACTGCAATTTTATTATCCAGGCTAAAGATCTCCTGAATATTGGATGAATCGCACTTTGCACCGTCCGATACAAAGATCTCATCTGCCGCAATATCGCATCCTCTGTCCTGATAGTCATTTTTTGCAATGGCACTTCTTAAAAATACATATCCCAGATCCGGTGCATACCCCCGGAATGTAGCTGCATCCGCCATTTCATCCACCGCACTGTGGAGTGCTGTGATGATAGACGGTGCCAGCGGCTGAGTCACATCTCCGATGCCGAGACGAATGACTTTCTTATCCGGATTTGCTGCCGCAAAGGCAGACACTTTTTTTCCTATGGTGGAAAACAGATAGCTTCCCGGCAGTTTCAAATAATTCTCATTTACCTTAACCATGTTTTCATTTCCTCCTCTATAATTCGATGACTCCGTCAAATACGGTCGTCGCACTTCCTGTCATATAGACCTTGTTTTCTTCTCTGTCCCAGAAAATCTTCAGATCACCGCCAAGCAGCTTCACCGTTACTTCTTCCTCTGTCAGTCCGTTTAAAATAGAGGATACAGCCACTGCACAGGCTCCTGTACCGCAGGCCATAGTCTCTCCGGATCCGCGTTCCCACACCCGCATTTCCACAGTATGACGATCGATCACATGGACAAACTCAGTATTTACCCGATCCGGAAAGATAGAATGGTTTTCAAACAGCGGTCCGATCTTTTCAATTTCCAGATTCTTCACATCGTCAATATAAGTGACAGCATGGGGATTTCCCATGGATACACAGGTGATCTTCCATTCCTTTCCTCCTACTTCCACCGGCTGAGCAATGACTCTTTCCTGATCAGACAGAACCGGGATCTTAGCCGCCTCCAGAATAGGACTTCCCATATTTACTCTGACCGTATCTACTTTTCCGTCCTTCACAGTCAGCTCCAGATATTTGATTCCGCTTTTTGTCTCTACACTGATGCTGGTCTTATCTGTGATTCCGTAATCATACATGTATTTTGCCACACAGCGGATTCCGTTTCCGCACATAGCTCCCTGGGATCCGTCTGCATTATACATCTCCATTTTTCCGTCAGCCACATCGGAAGGTTTGATCAGGATCAGGCCATCTGATCCGATACCGAAATGACGGTCACTGACCTGAATGGCCGTCTGTACCGGGTCCTCTACTGTTTCTTTAAAACAGTTTACATACACATAATCATTTCCAATTCCATGCATTTTCGTAAAATTTAATTTCTTCATTTTATCCTCCACACGCCCGATTTAAATTTTCATAAGTGTAAATACCATCTCCGCCGTCTCAACCAGGTTGGTTCCACTATCCATACTGCATTTCTGCATATACCGGTGCGCTTCTTCTTCAGACATTCTGTTCCGCTCCATCAGCAGACGTTTGGCATCCTCGATCAGCTTCCTGTCTTTTTCTGACCGGACTTTCGGCTTCTGCTGCTTTTTCCTCCTTCGCCTGTCGATACTCTCCAGCATCATTTCCAGCGTATCTGTCATATCCGCCACTTTTAAGGGAAGGGACAGTCTCACGATCTCCCTGTCCATACAGCCTGCCAACACATGATCCGATGCCACCAACAGCATTTCAAATCCTGCCGGAAGATCTTCCTTTAACTGGGAATACAGCATATCTGCAAATTTATATCCGCACACCACAACTCCATCGTCCAGATCATCCGCAGCCTGCAGAGCCTGGGCACCACTGGTGCAGACGGCAGCCACCTGGTATCCGCTTCGTATCAGGATGTTTCTGATATTTGCCGCATTTTCCGCTTTGGGAAATACCACTATGATACTTGCCATCCTTCGCACCTCCTGTAATATGATCTATTCTGTTCCAGGAGATTAAATGCGATATAAATACTGATCCACTTCCCAATTCGATACGTATCTGCTGTATTCTTCCCATTCCTTATGCTTTGCAAGGCAGTAATTCCGGAAGATGTGCTCTCCAAGCACCTGACGGATAAACGTACTCTTTTCCATCCGTTTCACCGCATCTATAAGATTATACGGCAATGCTTCAATTCCAAGTTCCTCTTTTTCCTGTTCTGTCATCCGGAAAATGTTCTTTTCCACACTGTCCGGCGGAAGAATCTGATTTCGTATTCCATCCAGTCCTGCTGCCAGGCAGACTGCCAGTACCAGATAAGGATTGCTGGACGGATCGGGAGATCTCAGTTCTACTCTCGCCGCTTCCCCGCTGATACTAGGGATTCGAATAAGCGGAGTCCGGTTGATCGCTGACCATGCGATATAGACCGGTGCCTCATATCCCGGCACAAGACGCTTATAGGAATTGACCAGAGGATTATTGATTGCTGTCATATCCTTCATATGCTTTAACAGACCGCCGATGAAATAATATGCTTCCCGGCTTAATCCCCGTTCATCCTCCGGATCTCTGAAGATATTTTTTCCGTTTCTGGAAAGTGACATATTAATATGCATACCGGAGCCATTCACATCCTCCTTCGGCTTCGGCATGAAGGTCGCATGAAGACCGTGACGTTTTGCGATCGTCTTGACCGCCAGCTTAAATGTCATGATATTATCCGCTGTAGTAAGGGCATCGTCATATTTGAAATCAATCTCATGCTGGGCCGGAGCCACTTCATGATGGGATGCCTCGATCTCAAATCCCATTTTTTCCAGAGTCAGCACTATATCACGTCTGGCATTTTCGCCCAGATCCATGGGCCCAATATCAAAATATCCGGCCTTCTCGTGTGTGATCGTGGTTGGCTGGCCGTAATCATCGGTATGGAACAGAAAGAACTCACATTCCGGTCCCACATCGAACTGATATCCCATCTCTTCCGCTTCCCTGAGAACTTTCTTTAATACATTTCTGGGATCTCCTTCAAAAGCAGTGCCGTCCGGCCGATAAATATCACAGATCAGGCGGGCCACTTTTCCCTGCTGCGGTCTCCACGGAAAAATTGTGAAAGTATCCAGATCCGGATACAGATACATATCAGATTCCTCAATCCGCACAAACCCTTCGATGGAAGAGCCGTCAAACATACACTGGTTATTTAACGCTCTCTCCAGCTGGCTTGCTGTGATCGCTACATTTTTTAATGACCCGAAGATATCCGTAAACTGCAGACGGATAAATTCCACGTCTTCTTCCTGCACCATACGGATAATATCGTCTTTCGAATACTTCATGTTCATCTCTCCTTTTACAAAAAAGGGCGCTCTTTTCCCCAAAAGAACGCCCTTGTCCTGACAAAATGATAACAGCGGAGGTTCTGTTTGTCAACCAAAAACCCTCCGCCTTTTATGACTCTTAATCATTAGACTGATTTAAGATGTCGATTGCCGTCTGAAGCTGATCATCCTCTTCCGACTCCTCATCCTGCTCCACCTCTATATCAGGTGTGATTCCTTTTCCATGGATATCATTGCCATCAGGTGTGTAGTATCTGGCAATGGTCAGCTTGACCCCTGACCCATCCGAAAGATTATACACCCGCTGGACGATTCCCTTGCCAAAGGTGGTCGTCCCTACCAGTGTGCCCAGTCCATAATCCTTGATCGCACCTGAAAAAACTTCTGAAGCACTGGCACTGTTTTCATTCACAAGAACCGCCAGCGGTTTTGTAAACCGATGTGCCGCATCGGAGGTATATTCCTGTCTGTGCCCGTACTTATCTTCCGTGTACACCATCAGTCCTTCCGGCAGAAGTTCATCCAGAATATCACACACGGACTGCAGGGTACCGCCGGGATTGTCTCTCACATCTATGATCAGCTTTTCCATTCCCTCTTCTTCCAGATATTTCAAAGCGGACTGGAACTGCTCCACTGTTATGGTATCAAATTCCAGGATCTCCAGATACCCGATTCCGTCATCCAGCATTTCCCATTCTACGGTAGGCAGCTGGATATTTCTGCGCTCCACCCTGGCTTCCCCCTCTTCTCCGTCCCGGTAATATCCAAGTGTGACCACATCCCCCGGTTCCGTCTTAATTCTGGCCACCACTTTATTCAGTTCCACCCCGGTGATCTCTTCTCCGTTCAACGTGGTCAGAATATCCCCCGTCTGCAGCCCTGCTTCACTAGCCGGTGTATCCTCAAAACAGCGTACGATCGTGATCGTTCCCGTTTCCGGATCCTGCGTGACCACAGCCCCGATTCCCAGATATTCGCCATTGGTGGATTCCTCCAGCCTCTCCAGATCCTCCCCGCTGTAGTACACAGAATAGGGATCATCCAGCCCGCTGACCATTCCTTCATAAATTCCCTGCTCCACATCCTTACTGTCTATGGTATCCAGATAATAAAGATTGATCAGCTCCCGGATCTCTTCCATCTTCCGGTCAATCTTCTCTCCATCCAGTTCCAGTGTATTCTCTGTCTCCGGCTCCTTAAGGAGTTCTTCCTGCCTCTGGGCCCGCAGCTGTTCCAGGGTACGGTTTAATTTCCACCGATACCAGAACAAAGCTCCCGCCATACAGATCAATACCAGCAGAACCCCGCAAAACAGCCCTTTAATAAATCCTCCATTTTCTCCGGATCTCTTTTCTTCCATAAAATAACTCCTTAAAAAGGGAGACCATGCGCCACAACTCTGCCTGATCCCCCTACTCTTATTCTTCTATTATCTTAATCTGATATTTCTGAAATATGCGGAAAATGAACTATCTCATTTGAAGCCGGATTTAATAATCTACAGTCTCCATATATTTCATATACTTCACAACCATCAAAGCGATCTTAAAAGTAATGGCATCCTCAAACACCCTCAGATCCAGACCGGTACTCTTCTGCAGCTTATCCAGACGATATACCAGTGTGTTGCGGTGAATATAAAGCTGTCTGGATGTCTCAGATACGTTCAGGCTGTTTTCAAAAAACTTGTTGATGGTGGTCAGTGTCTCTTCATCGAAATCATCGGTAGATTTCCCGTCAAAGATCTCACGGATAAACATCTTGCAAAGAGGAATCGGCAGCTGATAGATCAATCTTCCAATTCCCAGGGAACTGTATGCGATCACATCACGCTCTCCGAAGAAAATCTTCCCTACATCCAGTGCCATCCTGGCTTCCTTGTAAGATCTGGACACTTCCTTGATCTCACCCACGATCGTACCGTAAGCAATATGTGCACCTTCTCTCTTTCTCACATCCAGACTGTTCAGGATATGATGTGCCACCTTGTCCATCTCTGCGTAATCATCATTGGGAGCAAGTTCTTTCACCACAATGATACCCTTCTCATCCACCGCAGTGATAAAATCGCCGGATTTATTCCCAAGACAGAGCCGTACTGCCTCCATAGAAGAATTATCTTTTTCAATATTGGTCTCCAGAATAAATACCACTCGTCTCACATCCGCTTCAATATGAAGCTTCTTTGCCCGGTTGTAAATATCAATAAGCAGAAGATTATCCAGGAGCAGATTCTTGATAAAGTTATCTTTATCAAAGCGTTCTTTATAAGCCACCAGAAGATTCTGCAGCTGGAACGCCACCATCTTTCCCACCATATAAGTATCATCGCTGCTTCCGCTGGCTAAAAGGATATATTCCAGCTGTGCCTCATCATATACCTTAAAAAACTGATATCCCTGCAGTTCCTGGCTGTCTGCCGGTGAATTCACAAAAAGCAGTGCAGGCTCCACATAATTGTCGGTCTCCGCAAACGTAGACGCCAGAACACTTCCTTCCGTATCGATCACACACATATCCACTCTGCTGATCTGCTTCAATCCATCAATGGTATTTTGTAAAATCTGATTAGAAATCATAACATTCACCCCAATGCACTTTATCTTTACTCATCATACACCAATTTTACCAAAAAATAAAGAAGAAATTACTCTTTTTTTGTAAAAATTTTTTCAAACTGTGCCGGATGATTTTTTTTTGATTTTTTTTCATTTTTTAGTTGACGAATCCAGTTTTGAATGTTATAATTCCTTTGTTGCTTGCGGGAGTGCTGGAATTGGCAGACAGGCTAGACTAAGGATCTAGTGGTCGTAAGGTCGTGTGGGTTCAAGTCCCATCTCCCGCACTGCTTAGGAATTGGCTGGAAGCCCTTGTTTAAGGGTTTCCAGTCTTTTTTCTTGCTGAAAATGGAATCATTGTTGAACTACAGCACCGATTCAACCAGAACTTTTGTATAGTCCTCTCTCGGATGATTGATGATTTCATCCGGCATTCCCCGTTCTACGACTTTTCCCTGACAAAGCACCAATACTTCATCACAAAATGCCTGTACCAGCGCCAGATCATGACAGATCAGCAGAAAGGAAAGGCCTTCTTTTTCTTTTAACTCCGACAGAAGTTCCAGCACCTGTTTCTGTACTGTTACATCCAGGGCACTGGTAGCTTCGTCACAGATAAGTATAGATGGTTTTACCGCCAACGCTCTTGCAATAGCAGCTCTCTGGCACTGGCCGCCGCTGACCTGATGAGGATACCGGTCTGCAAATTCCCGTGTCAGGCCGCATCTCACCAGCAATTCTTCTACTTTCCTTTTTGTCTCGCTGCGGCTCATTCCAATGTTTCGCAGGCTTTCCCCGATGCCATCCCCCAGTGTGCGGCGCGGGTCAAAGGATTCCATGGGCATCTGAAATACCATCTGGATATCCTGATACGCCCTTCTAAGTTCTTTCCCTTTGGCATTTGTAATATCCCTGCCCATCAGCATCACGTTTCCTTCTGTCACATCTACCAGATGGGTGATCATTTTGGCAATCGTACTTTTCCCTGATCCGGACTCACCCACAATACCCAGACACTGGCCCCTCTTCAGTTCAAAGCTGACATCCTCCACCGCCGTGAATGTTTTCTTCCCGGAGGTAAATATTTTTTTCAAATGTTCTGCTTTCAGTATCGTCTCCGACATAATCCTTACCTCCGGCTATCGCTATGACGGTACCTTCTCCTTTTTCAGATGAAGCACCGAGTCCATTAGTTTTTTCGTATATGCATTTTCTGAATGGTGCAGGACACGGTCTGTGGAACCGTAATCCATGACCCTGCCGTTTTGCAGTACCAGTACCTGATCTGCCAGCACGCCCACCACACCGATGTTATGTGTTACCACGATCATCGCCGTTTTGTACTCGTGCCGCATCAGCTTCAGCTCTTCCACTACCTGTTTCTGCACCGTCACATCCAGGGCGCTGGTGGGTTCATCTGCCAGAAGCAGGGATGGAGACTGCATCATTGCCATGCATATCCCCACTCTCTGGTTCATTCCTCCGGACAGCTCAAAGGGATAACTGGAAAGTACACGCTTCGTATCTGTCAGTCCGATTTTTTCCATGATATCCGCTGCACGTCGATTACTTTCCTCTCTGGAAATCCTGCCATGCTCCGACATGCTTTCAAATATCTGGTCTCCCACTGTGCGGATCGGGCAAAGAGCTGCCTTGCAGTCCTGAAAAACCATTCCTATCTCCGGGCCCAGAAGCCTCCGCAGCTTCTCCTGCGGCATATCGACAACATTCTGACCCTTATAATAAATGTCTCCTCTTGTCACCATACCTGCGCTTCCCAAAAGTCCCATAACAGCCTTGATCATGGTACTCTTTCCGCTGCCGGACTCGCCCACGATCCCCAGGATTTCCCCTTCCTGAAGGTCAAAACTTACATCATGAACGACAGGGGTTCCATTATAACAGATGGTAACATGCTCTACCTGCAGCAATGGTTCCATATTTGTCTCCTTACTGAATATCAAGATCGGCTGTGATCTCGTAGTAATCACACGGATGTGCCGCCATACCGGTTACGTTAGACTTCGTCACAATTCCCATGTTCAGATGCGCAACAAAGAAGAAGGAACAGTCATCCAGAATCTTCTGCTGCAGTTCGATGGCAAGCTCCCCACGCTTTTCTTTATCAAAGGTCTGATGGAGTTCCTCCACCAATGCTGTCACCTCATCGTTCTGATAGTTTCCGTAATTCTTCGAGCCAACCACGGTGCTGGTGAAAAAGTACTCCGGATCCCCGGTAGGAGCTGTTGTAGTAGAACTTACATACAGATCAAAATCCCCATCACCGGCATATGTCCTGTGATCTGAAGTGTTATTGATATCTACATCTATCCCGATCTGTTTTAACGTGTCATGTGCATAAGTAGCCAGCAGCGGCTGCTCCAGACGTGTAGGATAGGTCAGCCATTTAATGGTCAGCTTCTGTCCGTCTTTATCCACGTATCCGTCCCCATCCGTATCCGTCCAGCCTGCTTCCTCAAGAAGGGCTTTCGCACCTTCCGGGTCATAAGACGGGGCGGTCACAGCATCATTTCCATAAGAGAAACTGCTGGGAAATACACCGACTGCCGGCACACAGCGTCCGTTTGCAAGAACCGTGCAGAAAGACTCTTTATCGATCCCCATCTCGATTGCCTTTCGTACATTCATATCCTGCATGATTTCCGAGTCCATATTAAACTGCCCGAAGAAACAGCGGCTGGTGGGCATGGAATTGATGGTATAATCCGGATTATTCTCAAATAATGGATAGTTATCATACTGGAGCCCATAAGTGCCCTGGATATCCCCGGTCTGCAGGGAAGCGCAAAGTGATCCGGCATCCGAGAAGGATT
Organism: Marvinbryantia sp.; assembly: GCA_016297895.1. Taxonomy (GTDB): domain Bacteria; phylum Bacillota; class Clostridia; order Lachnospirales; family Lachnospiraceae; genus Marvinbryantia. The sequence continues at coordinate 5,276 of JAEDFS010000037.1, read as the reverse complement.
TTACGATCACATTGTCAACTTTTACCTCCCCGCCCCAGTAATTCTCATTCTTTACCAGATTGATCTGGGTCGGTGTAACCTCCGTGGCAATATACGGGCCTGTTCCTGCCACATTTGCGGAACCGCCTTCCCCCTGAATGCCATATTCCATATCAATAATGGCACCATAAGGATCTCCCAGATAGTTTATGATCGCCGGACACGGCTCTGTGGTATGGATCGTCAAAATTAACCCGTCTGCCTCAATACTGTCAATTTTCAGGTCACTGGGTGCCCTGTCATGAACTGCGATCAGATCCTCCAGGCATTCTTTCACCGCCTGGGCATCCATCGTCCGCCCGCTGGAAAACCGGACTCCATCCCGCAGTGTTATCTTCACTGTATTGTCATCTGCAAACTCATAATCCGTGGCAAGCCATGGTTCCACTTCCATGTTGTCATTATATTTGAACAGAGTCTCACCTACACCATAACGGAGAGCACTCCATCCGGAGTAGTTATCGTGTGGATTTAACCCTGCATCTCCCATTTCCTCACTGTAGCCTGTAGTACCATAAACAAACGTTTTCCCTTCTGCAAATGCGGTTGTTCCTGTCAGACCAATGATTACCGCACAGGAAAGCATTGCAGCAAAATTTTTCTTCTTCATATTATCATCCACCTTTCATCTGTTTCTCTGCTTCGGATCCATGTAATCCCGCAGCGTATCACCCAGCAGGTTAAATACCATGACTGTCACAAAAATAGCTGCTCCCGGTGCCAGAACCATCCATGGGGAAACCTGGAGCATGCTCCGTCCCTCATTGATCATACTTCCCCATTCTGCCATCGGCGGTTTCACGCCAAGCCCCAGGAAAGAAAGCCCGGCTAATTCCATCATCATCGTTCCGATATCCAAAACAGATGTAACCAGAATGGGGCCGGCAATGTTTGGAAGGATGTGCTTTACAAGAAGCTTTGGAGTACTGCTCCCTGAAAGCTGCGCCGCCATCATATACGGCGCATTTTTCTGCGCAAGGGTCAGCCCCCTTGCCAGTCTCGCAAACTTTGGCCAGCTGATCACAGCCAGTGCTATAATCGCATTGTGGACACCTCCGCCAAGTACACCGGCTACTGCAAGGGCAAACACCAATCCCGGGAAAGCAAGGAATAAATCTGAGATACGCATCAGAACCGTATCCACTTTTCCATGATTCCATGCGCAGATGATCCCGATCCCGGTTCCCACCACCGTGACGATTACTACCAACAACAGCGTTGAAAAAATACTGGTGGTGCTTCCGATAATGACCCTTGAGAGCATATCCCTTCCGTACCGGTCTGTTCCCAGCGGATGTGCAACGCTGGGTGGCTTCTGGGCCATCATTAAGTCCTGGGCGTATGGATCATAAGGACAAATATACTGTGCGAAAATAGCAGTCAAAAGAAGAAGGACAGCAAGTATTAAAAAGAAAATCAGTTTTCCTTTTATATGGTTTTTCTTTATTTTCTGTTTCCGGACTGTAACCTGTTTTTCTTCACTCATGCCCCTTCACCTCCAAGCCTTACCCGGGGATCCAGATAATGGTAAATGATATCCGTTACCAGATTCACCAGCACATAAATCACAGCCATCCACGCTACATATGCCTGAATGATGGGATAATCACGCATGGTGATGGCATCCACTGCCATTTTTCCTACCCCGTCCCACATAAAAATGGTCTCTACGATCGTAGTTCCCCCAAGAAGGCTTCCAATGGATAAGGCAAGCAGGGTAATGATCGTAAGCATGGAAGACTTCATGACACTCTTCCAGATGATTACCCGGCCTCTTACACCCCTGGCACGGGCACCTGTCACATAATCCTTTTCCAGTTCTTCCAGTACCGTGGCACGAACCTGTCTGGTGTATTTCGATGCCATGGAAATCGCAAGGGTCAGTGTGGGGAGTACCAGACTCTGTGCCACATTTTCATTAGAAATAACCGGCAATAAATTCAGTTTGATAGACAAAAAATAAATGAGCACCAGCGCCGCAAAAAAATTCGGCATGGAGTTTCCGATGAAACTCAAAAACCGGAGCAGATAGTCCATCCACTTATTCTGCCTGATTGCAGACAAAATTCCAAGTGGTACCGCGATCAGCACTGTCAGCACAATCGATGTAAGTGTCAGAAGAATGGTAGCCGGAAGCTTTGACACAAACGTCTCGTATACATCCCTGTGTGAGACATAGCTGGTTCCCATATCTCCGGTAACCATCCCGGCAAACCATGTGGCATACTGAACCAGAAACGGCTTGTCCAGGCCATACTCAGCCTTTGCCTGATCGATGATTTCCTGCGAAACGCTCACACCTGCATTCTCATACATATAGGTCACTGCGTCGCCTCCGGCTAAGCGCATCATGGCAAATGACAGAAATGTAATCCCGATCAGGATCGGGATCAGATGTAATAATCTCCTTATAATGTATTTTCCCATGCTACTACCTGTACTTTCAAATATTTCCATTCCTTATATTTCATATGTCCACTCAAAGATGAAGTCTATCCATAAGGAAATCAAGAAAATCATCCGCCAGATGCGAAAGCTTTTCACTTTTTCTTTTCACATACCCGAATACGATCCTCGCATCAGACATTGGAAAAAGCTGTCCTTTCGATACTTCCCGCTTTGGCTTTCCCGATAAATATCCTCCGCTGATATTTACCAGATTACCAAACTGCAGGATTCTCTCCATGATATAATCACTGTTCGTTGTGATCACAGTTTCTGCTTCAGCGGCAGCTCGCCCGTTGGAATCCGTAATATTCCAGTAGTTATCCGGTGAAAACTCGTCTGGAAACCTTTGGATCAATTTCATGTCTGAAAAATCAGGTTCTGCCGCTGAATTCTCATTCCTGCAGCATCCTCCGCCATGGTATACTGTGACAGTAGTTTCCTTCAAAGGAATAAATTCCAGATAATTTCTGGAAACATAATACTGGAAAGCTGATGACTGATTTTTCATTACATATACAAAACCAATATCATCCATTCTTTCCCTTACACGTTCCACAATCTCACGGCAATCTGCAGAATGGATCTGGTAATGAATATTCTCATTCTGTCTCATCTCATAAAAACTGACAAAATTGTCCGCAAACCAGGAGCTGGGATTACAGGACATGGAAAGTGTATCTGCTGCTTTATTTTCATCTAAAGACTGTATTTTCTCCAGATTTTCCAGAACTAAAAGCGCATAAGGATACATTTGCTCCGCCTCTGGTGTCATCCTGATTCCCTTTGATAACCGTTCAAAGAGCGTGATCTCCATTTTTTCTTCCATTACTTTAATAATCTTACTGACACTCGATTGAGTGGTAAACAGTGACTCCGCTGCCTTGCTGAATGAGCCTGTCTGCGCACAGGCCACAAAGCACTGTATTTCTTTCGTATCCAGCATGTCATACACCTATCATGGTCAGAAATCCGACATAGGATCCAAGCAGGGCTGACAGCAACATTCCTCCGTATAAATGCCCGCTGGAGCCTGTACCCGGGATAGTAAAATTAATCCTTTGTGTGGCAAAAACGAATGCCCCCATAATTCCCATCACCGGAATCTTCTTTGTGTCCGTATCCAACCTTACCTTTTTCACTGTAATTTTTATTAATCATACCAAACCATATTACCGGTACAAGCCCCCATAGGGGATATTCATCCATTCAATTTTATCATGTATCTTTATTCCATTTTTACTATACTTCCATATCAGACAAACCTTTCTTATTCCGTATGGGTTTTCGGTAATACAGAAAAAAACAGTATCCTGCAAACGATGCCGCCGCCAGCACCCATGTGATAGGATAAACTGCCGCCACTGCCTGTACCGTATGAAAATGTTCAGCCAGAATTCCCAGTAAAAATATGCGAACCACACAAAGATGAATGATTACGATTGCCATCGACTGCATCGTTTTCCCGGTTCCCCGCACGATCCCGCCTGTCACTTCGAGAATGGCATAGATAAAATAGAACGGAAAAGAAACATGGATAATTCTCAGCCCTTCCGCAATGACCTCTTCTTCTTTACAGAACACCCCCAGTATTTGCCTGCCAAAAAGCAATACCACTGCTGATATGCACGCAATCACTACTATAGAAAAAGCATTACATTGCACTGCGCCCTTTCGGATCCGGTCATTCTTTTCTGCACCGACATTCTGTCCTGTGAATGTCACCATTGCCTGTCCAAAAGCCATAATTGGCAAGTAAATCAGGTTTTCCACTTTAAAATACACGGTAAAAGCTGCCACGGCATCCTCCCCAAATCCATTGATAAAATACTGGACAAAGAGGTTAGAAAGTGTCAGGATCATTGACTGTATGCCAAGCGGAAAACCGACACTCAATATCCGGAACAGAAGCTCCCCATCTATTCTCCATCGTTTTTTCAACAACCCATTTTGACGAATTAATCGAATGAACAGCACTGCGGCTGTAAAGCTCTGTGAAACCATCGTAGCAAACGCAGCACCTGATACTCCCCACTGCAATATCATAATAAAAAGCGCATCCATGATAACATTCAGGAAACCTCCAGCAGCAAGTACCAGAAATGGGGTTCCGGAATCCCCCATTGCCCTCAGGATTCCCGCAGCCATATTGTAAAGAATCATAGCCGGAATGGAAAGCAGATAAATCCGAATATAAATCAATGCATGCTGCATAATCTCCTCCGGTGTGTTCAGCCAGACCAACGCCTGCCTCGACAGCAACAGTCCAAGTACCGTCAGAGCAACACCACCTGTCACCCCAAGCAACAGACTGTTCTCCATACAGAGGATAACCTTATCTTTCTTTTTTGAACCCCACAATTGTGCGGTCACCACCCCCGCACCCGTGGAAATACCCGTGAAAAGCCCGATCAGGCAGGTTACCAAAATGCTGCTTGCCCCCACCGCCGCCGCATCTGTTTTTCCAAGAATATTTCCTACAAACAACAGATCCACTGTTCCATACAGCAGTTGAAAAAGACTGCCCAGAAACAGTGGGAGTGCAAAGAAGAAAAAGCCTTTTAATATATTACCCTGTGTCAGATCAAGGTGTTTTTTCATGCTCATTCACCTGCACTTTCATTTTCATATATGCCGCACATCCGGTCAATTTACTGACAATACAGAGTGCAGCAACAACCTCGTATATTCCTGCCTTGGATGATCAATAACCTCCCTCACTCTGCCTGTCTCCACAATCTCTCCATGATACATGACAGCAATCCTGTCACAGAGCCCGCTTACAAGTGCCA
>JAEDFS010000099.1 GCA_016297895.1 Marvinbryantia sp. | reverse complement strand
TGGTTACCTGTTCAGACGGAAGTACCAATGACCGGACGGTGCTGATCCTTGTCCGGAAAAAGCCGGGTATGCCGTCCAGCAACACGAATGCCGGCTCCCAGTCAGAAAGCAATTCGACCTCACACAGCGAAACTGCCTCGTACAGCGAATCCACACAGTCGGAAGACGGGGGTGTGTCAGGTAACGGTCCAAAACAGACGGGAGATCGTCAGAATCCCGATTTCTGGATCAGGCTGATTCTGGGAATCCTGGTATTCCTCTTACTGTTTGAAACAGTCGACCGTTTCCTTCATAGAAATCAGGAGTAAAAAACAAAGATACATACAGATATCAGACCAGTACAGGCTGGTCTGATGTTTTACAGGTTACAGGAAGTACTTTCCCGCAACCTGTAAAGCAGAAACGACAAACAGGACAGAGTTGTCCGGAGAAGAGGAATATGAAAAAGATAAAAAAGGTATTATATCCGGTCTGCGGGTTGATCATTGCCTTTGCGTTATGGAATCTATGGAGCATTCAGCAGTCGGAAAAGCATGCGGAGGAATTGTATGGAGCACTGGCCCGGCAGAAAGACAGCCACCGGGAGACGGCACAAAGGCAGACAGAGCGAGATGGGGATGATGAGAACAACACAGATCCGGCAGATTCCGACTGGCTGGTGAAATTGAAGGAACAGAATGATGAACTGGCAGGATGGATCACCATTCCCGGTACGGTGATTGATTATCCGGTCATGCAGACAGAGGAGGACAATGATTATTATCTGACCCACGATTTTGAACGAAGCGAAGATCCTCACGGAACCCCCTTTCTGGATGTGAACTGCAGGATCGGGGAATCGGAAAATCTGATCATTTACGGACATCATATGAAAGACGGAACCATGTTTCAGAATCTGATGCTCTACAAAGATGCCGGGTTTTGTCAGTCCAATGGCCTGATTCTGTTTGAGACACCGGGAGAACGTGCACAGTATCAGATCATCTATGTGCTGCTGATGTCGGAAAAAGATACCGAAAAATTTCCATATTATAAATGTGTGGATCTGTCAATGGAAGAGATCTATCAGGGTTTTTTAAAGCAGTGCAGCAGGTATGCCATCTGGTCCGGGGAGGAGTTGCCGGATCCTGGCACGAAGCTCCTGACGCTGTCCACCTGTGAATACACGAATGAAAACGGCAAGCTGGTGGTGGTCGCAAAACAGATCTGATACACCTCTATTAAAAAATCATCGTCAAACTCAGTTTTTTATGTTATACTGATGCCAGCCTGACGAAGGAAGAAAGAGAAGAGTGACTGCGAAGGAGGATATTTGGGAATGAGTACGACATCGGATACCGGCTTTCGTACTGCGATCATGGGATACCACAGATCAGACGTGGATACTTATGTGTCCCGCTTGAAGTCAGAACAGGAAAGCCAGGAAGAACGTCTGAAAGGCTGGGAGGAACGAATCGGAGAACAAAAAGAAGAGATTCGGAAACTGAACGAGACTCTGGAGGAAGAACGGAAAGAGAAAAAAGAACTGGAAGAAAAGCAGTCTGTTCTTCAGAAGGAGCTGGAAGCACTGCAGGAAAAACTGCGGGAAGAAGAGGAAAAGAACGAAGTTCTCCGAAACGAATATGAGGATTATCGCAGCCGCATTGAGGCAGATGGTGTGGATCCAAAGATCATTCAGGATGCGATTCTGAATGCCCAGAGAATGAGTGACATTGTCATTGTGGAAGCACAGCAGAAAGCGATGGATATCAGGGAAAAAGCTAGAAAAGAGAAAAGACAGTCGGAAGAAGAAAGCAGACAGCTGATGGAAGAGGCCAGAACGGAAGCGGAGCGGGTGACAGAAGAGGCAGAGCGTAAATGTGTGAATCTGCAGAAAGAATATGATCGCATTTTACTGGATGTTACGGGCTTTAAAGCGGAATTGATGAAAATGTACCGCAAGCATATGGAGCTGTTGGCTGCATTGCCTCAGAAAGATATCATAGAGATTGAAAAAGTGGAAGTCTGAAAAAAAATTGAAAAAAATGAAAAAAATGCTTGCATTTTTAAAAAAGATAGTATATCATGTGAGAGTACGGTTCGTTGGTCAAGCGGTTAAGACGCCGCCCTCTCACGGCGGAAACAGGGGTTCGATTCCCCTACGAACTGCTGATCCCGGAAGCTTTTGCTTTCGGGTTTTTTTTAACTAATCAGAGCAACGGGTTTTTGTGGGAAAGGAAAGTGTATGGCAAAAAACAGTTATGATGCGGCCAGCATATCGGTTCTGGAAGGACTGGAGGCAGTTCGTAAGCGACCGGGTATGTATATCGGAAGTGTTTCCAGAAAAGGTCTGAATCATTTGGTCTATGAAATTGTAGACAATGCGGTGGATGAGCATCTGGCAGGAGCATGTGACCGGATCGAAGTATTCCTGGAAAAGGACGGGTCGGCTACAGTGAATGACAATGGACGAGGGGTGCCGGTGGGAATGCATGAAAAAGGAGTTCCCGCAGAACGACTGGTGTTTACCACCCTTCATGCCGGCGGAAAATTTGATAATGAAAGCTATAAAACCAGCGGCGGTCTTCACGGAGTGGGATCTTCGGTGGTGAATGCGCTGTCCGTTTATCTGGATGTAAAAATCAGCCGGGAGGGTTATATCCATCATGACAGATTTGAGCGTGGTGTTCCGGTGATCGAGCTGGAAAATGGGCTGCTTCCTAGACTTGGACGCACAAAAGAAACAGGTACCTGTATCAATTTTCTTCCGGATCCGGAGATTTTCGAGGTGACAAAGTTTAAGGCGGATGAGATCAAGAGCCGCCTCCATGAGACTGCCTATCTGAATCCGGCACTGACCATTGTCTTTGAAGACCGGAGAAAAGAGGAGACAGAGCATCTGGAGTTCCATGAACCCGACGGAATTATCGGATTTGTCCGGGATCTGAATAAAAATATCGAGCTGATCCATGATGCTCCCGTGTATTTTAAGGGAGAATCGGAAGGGATCACAGTGGAATGTGCCTTTCAGTTTGTAAATGAATTCCACGAAAATGTGCTGGGATTCTGTAATAATATTTATAATGCGGAGGGTGGAACCCATCTTACCGGATTTAAGACTGCGTTCACTACGGTGATGAACAGTTATGCCCGGGAGATCGGCGTGCTGAAGGAAAAAGATGCCAATTTTACCGGTGCGGATATTCGAAACGGCATGACAGCGGTGATTTCCGTGAAGCATCCGGACCCCAGATTTGAGGGACAGACAAAGACAAAGCTGGATAATCAGGATGCGGCAAAAGCAGTGGCCAAGGTGGTAAACGAAGAGGCAGTTCTGTTCTTTGACCGGAACCTGGAGACACTGAAAAAGGTTCTTTCCTGTGCGGAACGTGCGGCAAAGATCAGAAAATCGGAGGAAAAGGCAAAGACCAATCTTCTGACGAAGCAGAAGTATTCCTTTGATTCCAATGGAAAGCTGGCCAACTGTGAGAGCCGGGATCCGGGGAAATGTGAGATCTTTATCGTAGAGGGAGATTCTGCGGGAGGATCAGCAAAAACGGCAAGAGACAGAAATTATCAGGCCATCCTTCCGATCAGGGGAAAGATCCTGAATGTGGAGAAGGCCAGTATCGACAAGGTTCTGGCAAATGCAGAGATCAAGACCATGATCAATGCGTTCGGATGCGGGTTTTCAGAAGGCTACGGCAATGATTTTGACATCAGTAAGCTGCGCTATGATAAGATCATTATTATGGCGGATGCGGATGTGGACGGTGCCCATATCAGTACCCTTCTGCTGACGTTATTCTACCGGTTTATGCCGGAACTGATCTATGAAGGACATGTATATATCGCCATGCCGCCTCTTTATAAGGCCATGCCTGCCAGAGGTGAGGAAGAGTATCTTTATGATGATAAGGCACTGGAGAAGTATCGGAAGACGCATAAGAATTTTACCCTTCAGAGGTACAAAGGTCTGGGTGAGATGGATGCGGAGCAGCTCTGGGAGACCACATTGAATCCTGAGACCCGGATCCTGAAACGGGTAGAGATCGAAGATGCCAGAATGGCTTCCGGCGTGACGGAAATGCTGATGGGAACCGAGGTGCCGCCAAGAAGAGCGTTTATTTATGAACATGCTCAGGATGCGGAGCTGGATGTGTAAGTTTGATTCAGAAGCGTGACTGCAGAGGCAGTCTGAAATAGGAGATTAGATGTATGGAAAAAACAGGGGAACAGATCATTCGCACAGAGTATTCGGAGATCATGCAGAAATCTTACATAGATTACGCCATGAGCGTCATCGTGTCCAGGGC
>JAEDFS010000098.1 GCA_016297895.1 Marvinbryantia sp. | reverse complement strand
TTTTATGAGGTGATAACATGAGTAAAACAGGAAATCTTTCAATCAACAGCGAAAACATTTTTCCAATCATTAAAAAATGGCTGTATTCCGATCACGACATTTTTATGCGTGAGCTGGTATCCAACGGATGCGATGCCATCACAAAGCTGAAAAAACTGGCACTGATGGGCGAATTTACTTTCCCGGAAGGCTACAAGAACAAAGTGGAAGTCATTGTTAACTCCAAGGAAAAAACCATGAAGTTCATTGATACCGGACTTGGTATGACTGCCGATGAAGTGGAAGAATACATCACTCAGATCGCATTCTCCGGCGCAACCGATTTTCTGGAGAAATACAAAGATAACGCCAATGGGGATGAGATCATCGGTCACTTCGGTCTTGGTTTCTACTCCGCTTTCATGGTAGCAGATGAAGTACACATTGATACTCTCTCTTATAAAGAAGGCGCTGTTCCTGTTCACTGGGAATGTGACGGCGGTACACAGTACACCATCGGCGAAGGAACCAAAACCACCATCGGTACCGAGATCACTCTTTTCCTCAATGAGGAAAGCCTGGAATTTGCCAATGAATACCGTGCAAGAGAAGTTCTGGAAAAATACTGTTCCTTTATGCCGACAGAGATCTTCCTGACCAACGCCGCCGGCGAACCTCAGTATGAGACGATCCTCAAGGATGAGTTAAAAGAAGATGACGAGGTCATCGAATACATCCATGAAGATGCCAAAATGGAAGAAAAAGAAAATGAGAACGGCGAGAAGGAAATGGTAGAAGTATCTCCTGCCCAGGAAAAGGTAAAGATCAAAAAACGCCCTGTTTCCTTAAGTGATACCGCTCCGCTGTGGACCAAACATCCCAATGAGTGTACGGATGAACAGTATCTGGAATTCTACCGCAAGGTATTTATGGATTACAAGGAGCCTCTGTTCTGGATCCACCTGAATATGGATTATCCTTTTAACTTAAAAGGTATCCTGTACTTCCCGAAGATCAACACCGAATACGATTCCATTGAGGGAACCATCAAGCTGTACAACAATCAGGTATTTATTGCCGACAACATCAAGGAAGTTATTCCGGAATTCCTGATGCTGTTAAAGGGTGTGATCGACTGCCCGGATCTTCCGCTGAATGTATCCAGAAGTGCGCTGCAGAATGACGGATTTGTAAAGAAGATCTCCGACTATATCAGCAAAAAGGTAGCTGACAAGTTAAGCGGCATGTGCAAGACAGACCGTGAAAACTATGAAAAATACTGGGATGATATCAGTCCCTTTATCAAATTCGGCTGCTTAAAGGATACCAAATTCTGTGACCGTATGATGGACTATATCCTGGTAAAGAATCTGGAAGGAAAGTATCTGACTCTGAACGATTTTATCGAGGAAAACAAAAAGGAAACTCAGGCCGGAGAAGCTGCAGCTGAGACTGAGAGTTCCGCTGAAAGTACCGAAGAATCCAAAGAGAAAGAGGAAAAAGAAGCAGCTCCCACCACCCTGTTCTATGTTACCGATGAAATACAGCAGAGCCAGTACATTAATATGTTCAAAGAAGAGGGACTGGATGCAGCGATTCTGAAGCACAACATCGACTCTCCGTTTATTTCTCTGGTAGAACAGAAAAAGGAAAATGTACATTTCCAGCGTATTGACGCCGATGTAAACGATACCTTTAAAGAAGCTTCTTCCGGGGAAGAACTGAAAGAAACAACAGAAACCCTTACAGAGCTCTTCCGAAAGGTGCTTGGAAAAGAAAAACTGGAAGTTAAAGTAGAAAAACTGAAAAACGAGAAGATCTCTTCCATGATCACCCTCTCCGAAGAGAGCCGCCGGATGCAGGAAATGATGAAGATGTATAATATGTACGGAATGGATCCGTCCATGTTCGGCAATTCCGAGACTCTGGTACTGAATGCCAATAACAGTCTGGTACAGTATATTCTCAACCACAAAGATGGCGAGCAGGTACCCATGATGTGCGAACAGCTTTATGACCTGGCTATGTTAAGCCATGCACCTCTTACTCCGGAAGCAATGACAAAATTCATTGCAAGAAGCAACGAGATCATGATGCTGCTGGCAAAATAACAGAAACATGCATCGCAAATGAATGCTACAAACCGGGCGGTACAAAATCAGTCATATTGATTTTGTACCGCCCGATTTTACGCTTCTTTTCTCTCACAATCATTCAGGATCTCCATGGCAGCCAACTCATAATTCTGCAGATTTTTCGCTTTCATGACTGCCTTTGCCTGTTTTTCCGTAGTCTCAAAATAGTCCATCATAAAGCACCAGAGTTCCTTCATTTTAAAGAGAACCTGTACTTCTCCGGGAATCTCCCCAGTATATCCCTCCAGCAGTTCCCTGTGATAAGCAATCAGCTGCTTCCTGTCCATAAACTGACCTCTGATCTCACAGATCAATGCCGGATTTCGAAGGATCCCTCTTCCCATCATCACTGCATCTGTACCGGGGAACTCACTGCAGATTCGGATGCAGTCTTCTGTCGTCTTTATGTCCCCATTATAACAGACCGGAAATTTTGCCTTTTTCAGTGCCTCTCCATAAAACGAATACTCCGGTACTCCTCCGTACAGCTGTCTCTGGGTTCTTGGATGAATGATCAGTTCTTCCAGTGGATACCTGTTATAGATCTCCATCAGTTCTTCAAATTCTTCCGGTTCTTCCTTCCCCAGTCTTGTTTTCACAGAAATCTGCATATCCGTCTTCTCAAAAATGTTGTATAAAAATTCATCGATCTCCTCCGGAAATGCCAGAAAACCGGAGCCTCTTTTCTTGGAAACCACCGTTTTGGACGGACATCCCAGATTCAGGTTCACTTCCCTGTAACCATATTCCTGCAGATGACCGGCTGTCCACAGAAAATCTTCCCATTTATTGGTGAGTATCTGGGGAACCACATTCACCCCCCGGTTATTCTCCGGCAGAATATCTCTTAACTCTCTGCCTGTAAAGATTTTCTTTGATTTCGGTTTTGGTTCAATAAACGGGATAAAGTATTTATCCGCTCCCGGATAATACTTATGATGGACATTTCGCATCACATACCCGGTAATTCCCTCAAGAGGTGCCACATAATATTTCATAACCGCTCTCCCATTTTCTCCATGATTTCTGACATCATCCATGATCGACGAACTGATTTTTTCAATAATAACAGAGAACCGGAAATCCTTTTCTTACCTGTTCAAATATCTGTTCCGCCGCATCCAGAGGCAGATTGATACATCCGTGAGATCCCCGGTAATAACAGGCGTCCCCTCCAAAAGACGACTGCCAGGAGGCATCATGGAGTCCGATTCCCCGGTTAAAGGGCATCCAGTAACTGACCGGACTTGCATATCCCTCACCCTTTAATACAGCCGGAGACTGTCTATAATAAATAGCATAAGCCCCCGCAGGTGTCTGCCGGCTGGTATTCATCATTCCCGACACAATATCCGTAGTAAGAACCATCTTTCCTTCCAGGTAGAGCCACAGCTTCTGAGCCGTCAGATCGATCTCAATATAACTTTCCCCATAATCCCGGGATGGATTTCCCATAAGTGCCGCTTCTGTCACAAAATGAAGATTGTGTACTGTAATTCCGTTGCGCCGCAGCATTTTCGATATTTCCTTTATCTCTTTCTTCCGGTCCAGCTTCCATCCATACTCCCCGGGTGGAATCCTGACAGTCCTTCCATCTGTGGTCTCAAGAATTTTATAATAATCCCAGGTATCATATGTTTTCTGCAAACCGGATACAAACTCTGCGATTTTCTCATCATCAATATCCCAGTGACCATCCGGCCAGTAACGGACCCAGTCCACCACATCTTCTGCGCTGAGTTCCACCTTTTTGTCTCCTGATTTGTAAATGATCTGCATGTTTTCATAGATTCCGCCCGGAACAAAGGGATTATATGCCTTTGCTCTGATCTGATACTGAATTCTGTCCATATATTCCGGTGTGCATGTTCCCGGCATAATCATGGAAAAAACGGTCATTGTCATTGCAATCAACAGACCAGCTGCCATAAAGACCTCCTTAAAACAATGGGGCCGCCTTATATGCAGCCCCATCTCCTTATTTAATCTTCATTGGTATTTACTTTGCTTGCTCTTGCTTCCACTTCTTTTGCCTGAATATCAGACGGAGCCTGCTCATACCTTGCAAATTCATATTCAAAAATTCCGCTTCCTCCTGTCATGGAACGAAGCTGAGTAGAATATCCGTACAGCTCCATCATCGGAACATCGGCTTCAATGATCTGTCCGCCCTTGTGATCCGGGTTCATACCCAGCACACG
>JAEDFS010000097.1 GCA_016297895.1 Marvinbryantia sp. | reverse complement strand
AAGGCAACGGACTCTGACTCCGTCATTTCAAGGTTCGAATCCTTGTAGCCCTGCTTCAGAAGAGTTGCCGAAAGGTAACTCTTTTTTCGTCATACAGGAAATCAGGAGGAACAGGCATATGGCATATCAGTTTGAGAGCAGAATTCGATACAGTGAAGTGGGAGAAGATAAGAAGCTGACCCTTCCGGGCCTGATTAATTATTTTCAGGACTGCAGTACGTTTCAGTCAGAGGAACTGGGCGGCGGTCTGGATGTATTGCGGGCAAGAGGGAGGGCATGGGTTCTGGCTTACTGGCAGATCACGGTGAACAGGCTGCCGGAGCTTGGAGAATCCGTGGTGACAGAGACCTGGCCCTATGATTTCAGAGGATTCTTCGGAGAACGAAATTTCCGGATGAAAGATCATAAGGGGGGAACACTGGCCTGTGCCGCTTCCATATGGATCTATCTTGACGTGAATACGGGGCATCCCTGCAGGGTGGATGACGATGTTTTTGCGCTGTATGAGCCTCTGTTGGAAGAAAGACTTCCGATGGAAAAATGTATGAGGAAAATCCCGGTACCGGAGGAGAGTGTGGAGGAAGAGCCGTTTCCGGTGATGAAGAGTCATCTGGATACCAACCATCATGTCAATAACGGTCAGTATATTTCCATGGCCCAGGAATACCTGCCGAAGGATTTTGCGGTGGAGCGGATCCGGGTGGAATATAAGAAGCAGGCAGTTCTTCATGATGAGGTATTTCCGCTGGTACACCGTGAAGAAGGGCTGTGCACGGTGAGTCTTTGCGACAGAGAAAGAAAGCCCTATGCAGTCGTTGAGTTGAAAGAAATGCGGAAGTCAGCATTATAATGGAGGAACGGAATGTTAGAATTAGGTAAAAAACAGAAACTGATGATCATAAAAAAAGTGGAATTCGGAGTATACCTTGCCGAGGCGATGGGAGCAGAGGAAAAGGTCCTGCTGCCCAAGAAGGAAATGCCGGAGCTGGCAGAAATAGGTATGGTGATCGAGGTCTTCTTATATAAAGACTCCAGAGACAGGCTGATTGCCACAACGAGAGAGCCGAAGCTTCAGATAGGCGGTCTGGCGGTGCTGGAGGTAAAGGAAGTAGGAAAGATCGGTGCTTTTCTGGACTGGGGTCTGGATAAGGATCTGCTTCTTCCATTTAAACAGCAGACAGGAAAGGTTCGGGAAGGGAAACAATATCTGGTAGCACTGTATGTGGACAAGAGCAGCCGTCTTTGCGCAACCATGAAGGTGTATGAATACCTGAGAACAGATTCTCCCTATCATGTGGATGACCATGTGAAGGGAATCGTATATCAGACAAGCGATAATTTCGGCGTGTTTGTAGCTGTGGATAACCAGTATTCCGCACTGATCCCCAAACGGGATGCGGCAGGGACCTATACAGTCGGTGATGTGGTAGAGGCCAGAGTGACCCGGGTAAAAGAAGACGGAAAGCTTGACATTGCCACCAGAGAAAAAGCATATCTGCTGATCGACGAAGATGCGGAAGCCATTATGGGCGTGATCGAAGAATTCGCCGGAGTACTTCCTTTTAACGACAAGGCGTCACCGGAAGTAATAAAAAGAGAGTTCGGCCTCAGTAAAAATGCATTTAAGAGGGGCGTGGGAAGACTGTTAAAAGAGGGGCGTATCGAAATCACAGAACGCTCCATACGAAAAATCAAATAAGAGCAGGAGGAACAGGATCATGAAAAAAGTAATCAGCACAGACAAGGCACCGGCAGCGATCGGACCGTATTCACAGGCAATCGAAGTAAACGGGATGGTGTATACTTCCGGAGTCATTCCGGTAGATCCGGCTACGGGAGCAATTCCGGAGGGAGTGGAAGCACAGGCAAAGCAGGCTCTTTCCAATCTGTCTGCACTGCTTCAGGCAGCAGGAACTTCTATGGATCAGGTCGTAAAGACTACCGTGTTTATCAAGGAAATGGATGCATTCGCATCGATCAACGAGATTTATGCAACATTCTTTCACGGTGCTTTTCCGGCACGTTCCTGTGTGGAAGTTGCACGCCTTCCAAAAGATGTCCAGCTGGAAATTGAGGCAATTGCAATAAAATAACCGATTTAAGGAAGAAGAGTTCTGTCAAATAGGGAGAAACTGGCAAATGCTCTTGAAAAATGGGAGTTTTTGGGCTATGATGAATGGCGTAGACCAGTTTTAGTGAGTGTGAAAGGAGAAAAAAGATGAAAGTTCAGAACATTACAGATATTAACAAATTTTTCGAAACAGTAGATCAGTGCAAAGGTAAAGTAGAATTAGTAACAGGTGAAGGTGACAGACTGAATCTGAAATCCAAGCTGTGCCAGTATGTATCTCTGGCAAATATCTTTTCTAACGGCGAGATCCCGGAACTGGAGATCGTTGCTCATGAAAAAGAGGATATCGACAGACTGCTTTCTTTCATGATGAATAACTAAGATATACGATTGAACGGAAAAGAGATCCGGCAGAATAAAAAATGACAGAAAAGGTGCATCCTATTCATTACCGAATGGAATGTACCTTTTTTGTGTAGTATGATCCACCCTTGAAGGACGCATGATTTTATGTTAAGTTAGAGATAGAAAAAATCTTGTCCCGGGAGGAGCAAAATAGCATGGAAGAAAGACAGAACGGCAGCAGAGATCAGATTCCGTTTGCGCATCTGCATGTGCATACGGAATACAGCCTTCTGGACGGCTCAAATAAAATAAAGGAATATGTGGAGCGGGTAAAGGAGCTGGGAATGGACAGTGCAGCCATTACGGATCATGGGGTGATGTTCGGTGTCATTGATTTTTACCGTGCAGCCCGTGCGGCAGGGATCCATCCGGTCCTGGGATGTGAAGTATATGTGGCGCCCAATTCCAGATTTGACCGGGAAGCCGGAGGCGGAGAGGATCGTTATTATCATCTGGTACTGCTTGCGGAGAACAATACGGGGTATCACAATCTGATGAAAATCGTGTCGATCGGTTATGTGGAAGGGTATTATTACAAACCCCGTGTGGATAAAGAGACTCTGGAAAAGTATCATGAGGGAATCATTGCCTTAAGCGCCTGTCTGGCAGGAGAAGTCCAGAAATATCTGATGCGGGGACTGTATGAAGAAGGAAAAGAAGCGGCACTTGCGTATGAGAGGATTTTTGGAAAAGGAAATTTTTTCCTGGAACTGCAGGATCATGGCATCCCGCAACAGCGTATGGTCAATCCGCTTCTGATAAAAATGAGCCGGGAGACGGGGATTGAACTGGTAGCGACCAATGATGTTCATTATACCTATGCGGAAGATGTGGATTCTCACGATATTCTCTTATGTATTCAGACCGGAAAAAAACTGGAAGATGAGGACCGGATGCGCTATGAGGGGGGACAGTATTATGTAAAGTCTCCCGAGGAGATGGAAGAACTTTTCCCGAATGTAAGGGAAGCACTGGAAAATACGTATCGGATCGCACATCGCTGTCAGGTGGAAATAGAGTTTGGCGTGACAAAGCTGCCGCATTTTGATGTTCCACAGGGGTACACCTCCTGGGAATATCTGAATCAGCTCTGCCGGGAGGGACTGAAAGAACGGTATCCGGCGGATCAGGCAAAGGAGCTGGAAGAACGCCTGAATTATGAATTATCCATTATCAAGCGCATGGGATATGTGGATTATTTCCTGATCGTATGGGATTTTATCCGTTATGCCAGGGATCATGAGATCATGGTAGGACCCGGAAGAGGGTCTGCGGCAGGCAGCCTGGTGTCCTATACACTGGGAATTACCAAACTGGATCCCATAAAATATAACCTTCTGTTTGAACGCTTCCTGAACCCGGAACGTGTATCCATGCCGGATATCGATATTGACTTCTGCTTTGAACGGCGGCAGGAAGTCATTGATTATGTGGTTCGAAAATACGGAAAAGAAAAAGTGGTGCAGATCGTCACCTTCGGTACCATGGCAGCCAGGGGCGTGATCCGGGATGTGGGAAGAGTGATGAATATTCCCTATGCCCAGGTGGATGCCATAGCAAAGATGATCCCCCAGGAATTGAATATCACCATAGATAAAGCACTGAAGGCCAACAATGAACTGCGAAAGATCTATGAGGAAGATTCCCAGACCAGGAAACTGATCGATATGTCCAAGCGTCTGGAAGGACTGCCCCGTCATACATCCATGCATGCAGCAGGTGTGGTGATCTGTCCGGAGGCGGCAGATGAGTTTGTCCCGTTGTCCCTTGGATCCGACGGATCGGTGACCACCCAGTTTACCATGACCACACTGGAGGAGCTGGGACTTCTGAAAATGGAT
>JAEDFS010000036.1 GCA_016297895.1 Marvinbryantia sp. | reverse complement strand
AAACCCAAGAGCAATCAGGCGATATCTAAGGGGCACCTTTTTTGTCTCTCCCGGCTGAAAAGACATACAGGTCTCCAGCAGGATCTCTCCGTCCTGCCGGCTGAAATCATTCATCATTTTTTCGAAAACGGAACTCATACATACCTCCCTGTCACTGGAATTCTCACATCTGTTCTTCGCATTATAACATGTCTGACAGACCGGTTTGTTATTGCTGCCTTCAGGATGTAAAAAAAGCCCCGATAATATATCGAGGCTTTCCATTGCTCATTCTTATTCTTCTACAGCATCTTCTGCCGGCACTTCTGCATCTCTTGCAGGAGCCTGCTCCAGAGCTTTCATGCTCAGGCTGATCTTCTTGTCAGCTTCGTTGAAATCTACCACTTTCGCTTCAATCTCCTGACCGATCTGAAGAACATCTGCCGGTTTGTCCACATGCTCATAAGAGATCTGAGAAACATGAAGAAGTGCATCTACACCCGGTTCCAGTTCTACAAAGGCACCGAAATCTGTCATTCTTGCCACACGTCCCACAACTACGTTGCCAACTGCATATTTATCTGCAGCGGTCAGCCAGGGATTCTGATCTTCAAATTTCAGACTCAAAGCAATCTTGCTTCCATTGATCTCTTTGATCAGAACAGTCAGCTTATCGCCAACATGGAATTCCTTCTTCGGATTTTCTACTCTGCCCCAGGACATCTCGGAAATATGAAGAAGTCCGTCTGCTCCGCCCAGATCGATGAATGCACCGAAATCTGTTACATTCTTCACTACGCCTTCTACCACATCGCCTACATGGATTCTCTCAAACAGTTCTTTCTGAAGTTCTGCTTTTCTTGCAACCAAAAGCTGCTTGCGGTCACCGATGATTCTTCTTCTTCTTGGATTGAATTCTGTAATCACGAATTCAATTTCCTGACCTGCATATTTTTCAAGATTCTTCTCATAAGTATCTGATACCAAGCTTGCCGGTATGAAGACTCTTGCCTCATCTACCACTACGCTTAAACCGCCGCCTAATACCTGAGCAACGGTAGCTGTCAGTACTTCCTGGTTGTTGAATGCTTCTTCCAGTCTCTTATTTCCTTTTTCTGCAGCCAGTCTCTTATAAGTAAGGAGTACCTGTCCGTCTCCGTCATTTACTTTCAAAACCTTTGCTTCCATGGTATCGCCAACGTGAACCACTTCTCTCAAATCAACATTTGCCTCGTTGGTGTACTCGTTTCTGGTAATAATACCATCTGCTTTATAGCCGATATTCAGGACGATTTCGTCTGCCTTTACGTCCATAACTGTACCTTCCACAACCTGACCGTTATGGATAGTTTTTAATGATTCCTCTAACATCTGCTCAAAGCTCATCTCTGACATGTTCTTGAACCTCCTTAATTAAATGATTTGGGGTCGACGCCCCAGCAGTAATACCTACACAATCGACAGGAGGAAAAGAATACTGTTCCAAGTCATCAAGTGTCTGAATATAGTAAGTATCGTCGCATTTACTGCTACAAATCTCGAAAAGCTTCTGCGTATTGGAACTGTGACGGCCACCGATCACGATCATGGCATCTGCCTTTTCCGCAAGCTCTCTCGCCTCCAGCTGCCGTTCTTCCGTAGCGCTGCAAATCGTATTTATAACATTGTTATCATAACCCTTTTTCGAAAGAATTTCAACTAAATTTTTAAATTTCTTGTAGTTAAATGTCGTTTGAGACACAATACACACAGGATGATCCAGATTCTTTTCATATTTGAGAGCCTGTTCCTCGTTTTCGATCACTTCTGCGCCGTTTTTACACCAGCCCCTGATCCCCTCCACTTCCGGATGGATACGGCTGCCGATGATCACGATCGCATTTCCTGCTTCGCTTTCCCGTTTTACGATCTTATGGATCTTTCTCACAAACGGGCAGGTGGCATCCACAAGTTCCAGTCTGCGCTCCCTGATCAGATCATAGATATCCTGTCCCACTCCATGGGAACGGATGATGACCGTCCCTTCCGAAAGTGTCTCCAGCTCTTCTTTGGAATCAATGACCCGGACTCCCTTTTCCTCCAGATCTTTTACCACTTCTTCGTTATGAATGATCGGGCCGTAGGTATAGATCGGCTTCTTTCCGTTCTCCACCTGCTCATATACCCGTTCTACTGCTCTTTTTACACCAAAACAGAACCCGGCGCTTTTTGCTACGATTACCCTCATTCCCATCTGCCCCTGTTGTTTATTCTATGCCATGGACAGAGATCTCAGAACCTTTCCTGTCCATTTTTTTATTTTCAGCACTTGTTTTCTACTTTTTTCCTTCGCAGAGTCCTCTGATCCGTTCTACCACCTGGTCAATGGTCAGATCAGACGAATCCAGAAATACCGCATCTTTTGCCTGGCAAAGCGGTGCGATCTTGCGATGCATATCCTGATAATCTCTCTGCTCAATGTCTTTCCTGATCTCTTCCAGGCTGCACTCCTGTCCCTTCTCCCGAAGCTCCAGATATCTTCTCCTCGCCCTGGTATCCACACTGGCAGTCAGGTACACCTTCAGCTGGGCATCCGGCAGAATATTGGTACCTATATCCCTTCCGTCCATCACCACATCATGCTCTCTGGCCAGAGTCCGCTGCAGCTCCAGAAGCTTCTCCCTGACGCAGGGAAGCGCAGACGTCTTTGATGCCATATTTCCCACCTGCTCCGTGCGTATCAGTCCTGAGACATTTTCTCCATTCAGGATCACCTGCTGCTCCCCGTTTTCATAGCAGATAGAGATTTCAATTTCCGAAAGCGTCTGTTTTATCGCTTCCGTATCTTCCGCCCGGATCTCTTTTCGAATCAGGTACAATGCAATAGCCCGGTACATTGCCCCTGTATCCACATAAATAAAAGATTTTTCCGCTGCCACTCTTCTGGCAATGGTACTTTTTCCGGCTCCTGCCGGCCCGTCGATCGCAATATTATATGACATTTTCGTTTCCTCCCAGTTCTCCCATGGCATGCCCCGCTGCATATCCGGTAGACCATGCGATCTGCAGATTAAATCCACCTGTCACCGCATCCAGATCCAGTACCTCGCCTGCAAAATACAGGCCTCTGACCAGTCTGGATTCCATTGTAGCAGGATCGATTTCCTTCACCGCAACGCCGCCTCTTGTAATAATAGCTTCATTATAATCTCTAAGCCCGGTAGCCGTCAAATGGAAATGCTTGATCAGCAAGATCAGTGCCTTTCTTTCCTCTCGGGTGATCTCGTTCACCCGTTTCTCCGGCCAGATTCCGGACAGTTCGATCATCACAGGGGTCAGTTTTGCCGGGAACAGCGTCCCGATCACATTTTTAAACTGCTTTTTATTACCCTCTTCAAACTCTCGCAAAAGACGGGCATCCAGCTGTTCCTCCGTAAGGGCCGGCTTCAGATCGATATACACGTCCAGTTCCTTCTGCCGCAGTTTCTTTAACACTATCGTGCTGGCTGTCAGGATCAGAGGGCCTGTGATTCCGAAATGGGTAAACATCATCTCCCCGAAATCCTCATACAGGCATTTCTTTCCATCATACACCGACACCTTTACATTTCGAAGGGAAAGCCCCTGCAGACGTTTTCCGTATTCCTCCCTGGTATTAAAAGGCACCAGAGACGGGTACAGCTCCGTCACCTTATGGCCGCAGTCTCTTGCAAAGGCATATCCGTCTCCCGTGGATCCCGTAGACTGATAGGAAAATCCTCCGGTGGCCACAAGGATGGCATCCGCTTTCAGAATTCTTCCATCAGCCAGCCTGACACCCGTAACCTTTTTCTTATGATCTTTGGGATCGGCTCCCTGCACGTCTTCCGTCAGCAGCTCCTTCACCTGCGTATTCAGGTGTACCTGCACACCTGCCTTCTTCATCGCATTCTTAAGTGTATCGATCACATCCGCTGATCTGTCGGAAAGAGGAAACACACGCTCTCCCCGTTCTGTCTTGGTTTTCATGCCATGACGTTCAAAAAAATCGATCACATCCTGATTGGTATACCCATAAAAGGCACTGTATAAAAACTTCCGGTTCGTGCAGACACTTTCAAACAATTTCTCCATATCACAGGCATTGGTCAGATTACACCGGCCCTTTCCTGTAATATACACCTTTTTCCCCAACCGTTCATTCTTTTCCAGAAGGTGAACCTCTTTTCCTTTTCCGGCAGCCTCGATGGCGGCAAACATACCGGCAGCTCCGCCGCCGATAACCAGTATTTTACTCATAGAACAACCTTTCTCTTTTCCTGACGATTTCTGTTTTTATTTTTCTTCCTAAGTATGCCATAAGCAAGAAGATATATCAAGATGTTTTCAGTATCATATTTCTTTTTATTGACATTCCGCGTTACATCTGATAACATTTCTTTCAGAATCGCAGCAGAAAATCCTTTCAATTATGTTATTATTAGTATCATAGTTGGGGACTTTTGACCCCAACATCATCTGAGTTATGCAAGAGGAAAATCATATGAAGAAATTATCAAAAGAACGAATTGCAGATCTGATCAAAAACCATCGTAAAGCCAAACACATGAAACAGTCTGATGTTGCCGCCGCTGCAGACATGAACCGATCCATGATCAGCCGTGCAGAAGCCGGAGAATATCTTCCTTCTCTCGAACAGCTTCAGGCCCTTGCGGAAGTCCTGGATTTCGATCCCACTGATGTGTTTATAGAAGAAACTCCGGACATCCCGCAAAAATCTCCCATTCTGTGCCGGCCTTACCGGATCGCCGTGGCCGGAACCGGCTACGTGGGACTCTCGATCGCCACTTTGCTGTCTCAGCATAACCATGTGACGGCAGTAGATATTCTTCCGGAAAAAGTGGATCTGATCAACCAGAGGAAATCCCCTGTCCAGGATGAATATATTGAAAAATATTTAAGAGAGAAGGATCTGGATCTGACAGCCACACTGGACGGAAAATCCGCTTATGAAGATGCGGACTTTGTAGTCATCGCCGCACCCACGAACTATGACAGTAAGAAAAATTTCTTTGACTGTTCTGCTGTGGAAGCAGTCATCGAGCTGGTGCTTGCCACCAATCCGGACGCCATGATGGTAATCAAATCCACCATTCCTGTAGGATACACGAAATCTGTCCGTGAAAAATATCATACAGACCGGATCATCTTTAGCCCGGAATTTTTAAGGGAATCCAAAGCATTGTATGACAATCTGTACCCTTCCCGAATCATCGTTTCCTGTGATGAAAGTACGAAAGAGGAAGCCCACACCTTTGCCGCCCTTCTTCAGCAGGGCGCCATCAAAGAAGAGATCGATACCCTGTTCATGGGTTTCACAGAGGCCGAAGCCGTAAAACTTTTTGCCAATACCTATCTGGCACTTCGGGTCAGCTATTTCAACGAACTGGACACCTATGCGGAATCCAAAGGGCTCAATACCCGCGAGATCATAAGCGGTGTCTGCCTGGATCCCCGCATCGGTACGCACTACAACAATCCCTCCTTCGGCTACGGCGGTTACTGCCTTCCCAAGGATACCAGACAGCTTCTTGCCAACTTCCGTGACGTTCCGCAGAATATGATGTCTGCCATCGTGGAAAGCAACCGGACAAGAAAAGATTTTATTGCCGATCAGGTACTGAACATGGCCGGATATTACGACTACTACAACCGCGGAGACTTTGCTCCCGAACAGGAAAAGACCTGTGTCATCGGCGTATACCGGCTGACCATGAAGAGCAACAGTGACAATTTCCGTCAAAGCTCCATCCAGGGTGTCATGAAGCGCATCAAAGCAAAAGGTGCCACCATTGTCATCTACGAACCCACTCTGGCACCCGGCAGTACCTTCTTCGGCAGCCGTGTCATCGGTGATCTGTCAGAATTTAAAAATATTTCCCAGGCGATCATTGCCAACCGCTATGACACCCGCCTGGATGACGTCCGGGAGAAAGTATATACCAGAGACCTGTTCGGCCGGGACTAAAACTGTGAAGCGCCGGATTTGAAAACGTTCCTTTCAAATCCGGCGCTTCTTGCCGTTCTTTACTCAACCTTTACAGCTCTCATCCGGATCCTCACATAATCGATGATCCATTTTCCATTCACATGCAGACGGCCTGCCAGCTGCGCTTTTGCTTCCTGCAGGATTTCTTCTTTCATGGCTTTGTCCATACCTTCGAAGGGTGCCGTCACGAACATATTGATCCAGTCGCAAAGGCCGTCCTCCGTCTCCTGCACGGTGGGACGATCAAAAAGTACGGCATAGGTGACCTTCAGTCCATGTCTCTCCAGAATGGACGAATACTCTCCGATAGTGGGGAAATAGAAGGTCCGGGGATACACCAGTCCTCTCTTACGGAAGCACTGCTCCAGGGTGGAGTGGACTGCTTCCGCACATCCTTTTCCGCCGAATTCAAATACCAGCTGGCCTCCGGTCTTCAGATTTGCAGACAGATTGGCAATTAACTGATCCTGCTTTTCTGCATCGATCCAGTGAAGTACCGCATTGGAGAAAATGGCATCTGCCTTCTCCTCCAGGGTAAAATCTGTGGCATCCGCTTTTTGGAAGGTAAGAGCCGGATGGGCGCTTTTTGCTATCTCCAGCATCTGCTCAGAGGCATCCAGTCCCAGAACACGGTATCCCCGTTCTGCAAGGATCGCACTTAAGGCGCCGTTTCCGCAGCCAAGATCGATCACAAAGCTTCCTTCTTTTGCATCCAGGAGAGACAGCACATCTTCCCCGTACTGATGTACAAAGGAAAAATGATCCCGGTATTCTTCTGCATTCCATGTAATATTCATAATTCAGACTCCTCCCGGTCTATGTATCTTTCTCACTGTACCAGTCCCAGCCGGAACTGTTCCATCATCTCGCTGGTAAGGCTTACATCGCCGGAGCGATCCGGCAGATCTTCCCGTTTCATCCAGACCGCCTCCGAAAGCTCTTCTTCCTCCAGAGAAATGGTATCATCTCCGTCCACATCACAGAAAAATCCCATGAGAAAGGCGCCGGAAAAGGGCCAGGGCTGACTTTTATAATAGGTGATATTTTTCACCTTCAGGCCCACTTCCTCCATGACCTCTCTTCGTACCGTATCCTCTGCCGTCTCTCCTGTCTCCACATAGCCCGCCACCAGTGCATAATTGCGGTAAGGGCTGTGGGAAGCCTGGTATCTGGTGAGAAGAAGCCGTTCCCCATTTTTCACTCCCACGATGACGCTGGGACAGATCACCGGATATTCCACATTTCCGCAGGACGGACAGCACATGGCCCGTTCCGTCTCACTGTGTTCCAGTTTTCCGCCGCAGGTACCGCAGAACTTCCGGCTCTGATACCAGCACCACAGACGATAACCGTTGGCAGCTGCAAATGCATGCCACAGAGGTCTTAAGTGGCGCAGATCCCGCACGG
This sequence comes from Marvinbryantia sp., assembly GCA_016297895.1. GTDB lineage: Bacteria > Bacillota > Clostridia > Lachnospirales > Lachnospiraceae > Marvinbryantia. The sequence continues at coordinate 11,046 of JAEDFS010000036.1, read as the reverse complement.
AATAATATCGGTAGTTTTTAAATTCCGGCATAGTCTCTCCGGTAAACAGGTAGTATTTCATCTGATCCACAGCAAACAGATAGCGATATGCCGCCTCCTTCCACTCCCTGATAGTGGGAAAAGTCAGCATTCCTTCTTCTGACACTGCCATCAGGATCTCATTTTTTCGAAAACATAACAGCCAGTCCTGATCCCCCGGCCGGTCTTTCCTGTACTCAATATGAAAGACACAGGGAGCTATATCCTGAAGCATCATAATTTACTTATCCCCCAATCGCATCGTCAGCTGGATTCTTTTTTTCGCCAGATCCACCGACATGACTTTCACTTCCACAATGTCTCCTACGCTAACCACTTCCAGTGGATGCTTAACAAACTTTTTGTCTGTAAGCTGGGAAATGTGCACCAGACCGTCCTGATGGACTCCGATATCTACGAAAGCACCGAAATCAATGACATTTCGAACAGTTCCCTTAAGGATCATGCCCGGCGTCAGATCCTTCATTTCCAGTACATCGGTGCGCAAAATGGGCTTTGGCATCTCATCTCTGGGGTCTCTTGCCGGTTTTTCCAGTTCTTTGATGATATCCTGAAGTGTGATCTCCCCGACGCCCAGCTCCTGGGCAAGCTTTTTCTGATCTTTCACTTTTTTTGCAAGACCGGCAAGCTTGCCTGCGGAAATGTCCGCAGTCTCATATCCCAGAATTTCCAGCAGCTTTTTCGCTGCCTCATAGGATTCCGGATGGACGCTGGTGGCATCCAGAGGATTCTTACCTCCCTGGATCCTCATAAAACCGGCACACTGTTCAAAGGCCTTGGGACCTAATTTCGGTACCTTTAAAAGCTGCCTTCTGTCTGTAAATCTGCCGTTTTCTTCCCGATAGGCAACGATATTTTTTGCCAGTGCCTTGCTGATGCCGGAAATGTATTCCAGCAGGGAAGCAGATGCGGTATTTAAGTCCACACCTACTTTGTTTACACAATCTTCTACCACGCCGCCCAGAGTCTCACCCAGTTTTTTCTGGTTCATGTCGTGCTGATACTGACCTACTCCGATGGATCTTGGATCGATCTTGACCAGCTCTGCCAGCGGATCCTGCACTCTTCTGGCAATGGATGCCGCACTTCTCTGTCCCACATCAAAATTGGGGAATTCCTCGGTGGCCAGCTTGCTGGCGGAATAGACAGACGCCCCCGCCTCATTGGTGATCACATACTGTACCGGTTCGCTGATCTCTTTTAAGAGATCCACGATGATCTGCTCGGATTCCCGGGATGCGGTGCCGTTTCCTACGGAGATCAGGGTAATGTGATATTTTTTGATAAATTTCTTCAGCGTCTCCTTGGCAGCCCGGATCTTTGCATCGTTGGTGGGCGCTGTGGGATAGATCACTGCAGTGTCCAGCACTTTTCCGGTGGCATCCACCACCGCCAGCTTGCATCCGGTACGAAATGCCGGGTCCCAGCCCAGCACCACCTGTCCTGCGATAGGAGGCTGCATCAGAAGCTGCTCCAGATTTTTACCGAATACCCGGATCGCACCGTCCTCCGCTTTTTCCGTCAGGGCATTACGCACTTCGCGCTCAATAGAGGGAGCAATGAGGCGCCTGTAGCTGTCCTCCACCACCGCTTTTAATACCGGCGTAGTGTGGGGATTTTCTTTTCGGATCACCTGTTTTTCCAGGTAGCGAAGGATCCGCTCTTCCGGAGCTTCCACCTTGACTGTCAGGAATTTTTCCTTTTCCCCGCGGTTTAATGCCAGGATCCGGTGACCTGCCAGCTTGCTGACCGGCTCCTGGAAATGATAGTACATCTCATAGACCGACTCTGCATTTTCATCCTTCGCTTCTGCTGTGACCATGCCCTCTTTTTCCGTCATTTCCCGGATCCGCATCCGGTAATCTGCCTCATCGGAAATGCTTTCCGCCAGGATATCCATGGCTCCCTGAATAGCTTCTTCGACTGTATTCACTTCTTTTTCCGGATCCAGGAATGCTTCCGCCTCCTGTTCAGGAGATCGGTCGGTCATCTGAAGAAGAAGCAGATTGGCCAGTCCTTCCAGCCCTTTTTCTCTGGCGATAGTGGCACGGGTACGTCTCTTGGGACGATAGGGGCGATAGAGGTCCTCTACCACCACCAGTGTCTCTGCTGCCACGATCTGCGCTTTCAGTTCTTCCGTCAATTTTCCCTGTTCTTCAATGGCAGACAGCACCTGTGTCTTTTTCTCTTCCAGATTGCGCAGATACAGCAGTCTTTCATGAAGCGTACGAAGCTGTTCATCATTGAGAGCCCCGGTGGCTTCCTTTCGGTAACGTGAAATAAAGGGGATCGTATTTCCTTCATCGATCAGTTTTACCGCAGCTTCCACCTGCCAGGCTGCCACTTCCAGTTCCTGTGCCAGTTTCTTATTAATATCCATAGTTTCCTCCAGTCATAAAACAACGGGATGTCTCCACCCCGTCTTTTTACTTTTCCTGTTCAAAAAGGTAATCCATCAGTGTATATCCTTTTTCGATATCCATAGCGCTTTGTGCAGCTTCTCTTTCGTTGTATTTCCAGGATTTTTTCGTATCTTTCCTGCTGTCATAGAGAAGATAGGGCACCGGATCTGCCGTATGGGTCCGCACCCGGATGGGCGTGGGGTGATCCGGAAGTACTAAAAGACGGTACTCCTCCCCGGAAGCATCCATATGTTCCTTTACATAGCTTACGACAAAACGGTCCAGATTTTCGATGGACTGTATTTTCTTTTCCACGCTTCCCTGATGTCCCATCTCATCGGGAGCTTCCACATGAATATAGGCAAAATCATAGCCGCCCTCAAGCACTGCATCCACAGCTGCCCGGGCTTTTCCTTCGTAATTGGTGTTGAGGCCGCCGTTTGCGCCCTCTACGATGATATTGTCCATGCCGGCTCCCACTGCAATTCCTTTTAAAAGGTCCACAGCAGAGATCATGACGCCCTTTTTATGATTTTTCTCCTCAAAGGAAGAAAGTGCCGGTCTGGTGCCGGCTCCCCAGAACCAGCAGCTGTTGGCAGGATGAAGTCCTGCCTCTTTGCGCTTCACATTCAGCGGATGATTTGCCAGGATCTCATAGCTTTTTTTCTGCATCTCGCGCAGTATGGGATCCTCCGGAAGATAGGAGCTGATCTTCTGAGTCAGAATATCATGGGGCTGTGCCAGCGGAACCACCTGACCATGTTCCCAGATCAGACAGTGACGGTAACTGGTTCCCACATAAAAATGATAGCCGTCTCTTTCCAGCCCTTCTTTTACCGCCTCCATCAGGATGGCTGCATCTTCTGTGGAGATCTCATCGGAGCTGTGGTCGATCATGGTTTTTTCTTCATAGGGTTCTTCCTCAGAAAGCGTCACGATATTGCAGCGAAACGCCACATCCGTATCTTTCATGGGTACTCCGATGCTCAGAGCTTCCAGCGGGGAACGCCCGGAATAGTAGACTTTGGGATCATATCCCAGCACAGCCAGGTTTGCCGTATCGCTTCCCGGCTTCATTCCCTCCGGTATGGTATGTACCAGACCGATCTCTCCTTTTGCTGCCAGTTCATCCAGGACCGGCGTTTTGGCATATTCCAGAGGTGTTTTTCCTCCCAGGGCATCGATAGGCTCATCTGCCATCCCATCGCCCAGTACTACGATATATTTCATTTCAGGTATCCTCGATTCTGTAAATGTTCTACTGTTGACGGATCCGGATCCGGCTGATCACATTACCCAGCCGTTCTGCCCTTACCTCATACTCCGCTTCTGTCATGATTCCGGTGGTAAAGCCATACTCTCCGGGCAGATCTTCGATCTGGATAAACGACACCTTTCCGAAGATCTCTTTTACTCTTGCCTCGTCCGCTTCCTTATCTCCTTTTACGCGAACGAAAAAGGCTCTCTGGGAATTGCTGATATCGGTAAGGGAAAGCTTATGACTGCTCCAGAATGTCATAATATTTCTGTGAAGATGTCTTGCCTCATCTACCACGTCTGCCACAACGGCGCTGGCTGTTGGCAGCTTTCCCGCTCCTCTTCCATAAAACATGGCATCGCCCAGCACATTTCCGTGTACGAAGATGGCGTTGAATACATCATTGACACTGTACAGGGGGTCATCAGGATCCACAAGGACCGGTGCCACCATGGCATAAAAGCATTCCCCGCATTTTTTGCTGTATCCCAGCAGTTTGATGGATTTCTTCATGGCTTTAGCATATTTGAAATCTGCTGCAGTGATATGTGTGATTCCTTCTGTATAAATATCTTCAAAATCCACCTGACGTCCAAATGCCAGAGAGGAAAGGATGGCGATCTTACGGCAGGCATCGTGTCCTTCCACGTCTGCTGCCGGATTGCGCTCCGCATAGCCCATCTCCTGAGCCTCTTTTAACACATCCTCATATTCACACCCTTCCCTGGCCATGCGGGTCAGCATATAGTTGGTGGTACCGTTTAAGATGCCTGCGATCTCATCGATCTCATCTGCCGTCAGGGAAGAATTCAGTGGCCGGATAATCGGAATTCCGCCTCCGCAGCTTGCCTCAAACAGATAATTGATGTTTCGCTCTCTGGCGATCTCCAGAAGTTCCGCTCCGTGCTTCGCTACCAGCTCCTTATTGGAGGTGCACACACTCTTACCTGCCAGCAGGGCTTTCTTGGTAAAGGTATAAGCCGGTTCCACACCGCCCATGACTTCCACCACGATCCGGATCTCCGGGTCATTTAAGATCACGTCAAAATCATGGACGATCTTCTCCTGGATCGGATCGCCGGGAAAATCTCTAAGATCCAGCACATACTTGATGTTGATCTCTTCCCCGGCTTTTTTATTGATACTGCTGTAGTTGGTATTGATGACTTCCACCACTCCGCTTCCCACAGTACCATATCCCAGAACTGCAATCTGTATCATAATTACTCCTCTTTCTTTCCGGGCTGTCTGCCCTTTCTATTCCCTTGCAAGGATCTTCAGATAATGAATTCCTCTTAAAGCTTCCATCTCTGCAAACAAGTCCATCGTATCTCCTGTAGACGGAAGAATATCGATGCTCATGGTCAGGGATGCGATCCCGTTGACCGGTATCGTCTGATGGATCGTCAGAACATTGGCGTGATAGTCGGCTATCACTTTCAGCACATCAGACAAAAGCCCAGGTTCATCATCCATCTGGGTCACAAAGGTAATGGTCTTCCCTTTCGTATTCTCATGAAAAGGAAAAATATCATCTTTGTATTTATAGAAAGAGCTGCGGCTGATTCCCACCATCTCCGTGGCTTCCTGAACCGTAGCCGCCCGTTCTGATTCCAGAAGCCGCTTCGCCTCCACGACTTTCAGCAGTACCTCCGGAACCGCTTTTTCTCTCACTACATAATACTGACTTTTTCCTGTCATTTCGTCTCCTTTACGGAACTGCCTGCTTGTCGCAGGCAGCCTTCCTTAAAAGCTTCTTCCGTTTCCGCCTCCGTAGGTTCCGCCTCCCGAAGAGGTGTGGGTGGAGCTTCGGTCGGAACCGGAACCGCCTCCCGAAGAGGAGGGCTTCGGTTTTCTTCTGCTGGTTATGATCTTATCGATCTGTTGGTCTCTCTGACCGGTGAGCCGGATGTCCGCATGATCATGGACAGAATAATTGTATTTCTGTACGTTGCTGTAGCTCCTGTACAGAACCAGGCAGGAGATCCCCGCACACAGAAGGGCTCCCACAAGAGCGGCTGCAATCTCCCCGCCGCTTAAAGACCGGTGACGCACAATCTTCCCGGTTTCCGTATCATAGGTATATTGGTTATCGGGGATCCCGTCCTCCAGGAATTCTTTCGTCTGCTCCAGCATGTGCTTCATGGATGATCCGTATTCTTCGTTCTTCACATCATCGAATCCGGCATCATAGATCTCTTCCTCCCGCTCATCTGTGATGTAATAGATCATATCTCCGGCGGTTTCCAGATTCAGTTCCCGATGCTGCATATCGATCAGGAGAATGATCCCGCCCCGGATTCCATTGGTATAAAACCCGTTTTTCTCATAAAAATCCTCTATATAGGCTGAGGATGTTTTTCCGTCCGTATCCGTGGTGGTCAGCATCAGAATATTCATATCATAAGTTTCTGCGATCTCAGCTGCCATTTTTTCCAGATCCGCCGTCTCTTCTGCAGTAAACAGGCTTCCGTAATCATACACACCGCTGTCTGCCGATACGGTCACCGTAAGGATCAGAAGCATCAGGAAGAGAATGCCCAGAAGGCCTGCCGCATAATGATTTTTTCTTACCATAAGAAGTACCCTCCCATCATCAGCAAAATAAATACGGGTACAAAGATACTGAAAAAGAATGCGATCACCCGCTCCTTCGCCAGGGGGAACGTACCGCTGACCTTTCTGGTCTGCCCGTTCATGGCGTAGTAATAGGTTTCCCCGTCTCCGCCCTTATAGGTCAGTACCCATACGGGAAGCATCAGATATTTCCAGTCCTCTTTCATGATATGTAGATCGTCCTGTTCCACCTGCAGCGCCGTATATTCCGATGCGGTATTTTTCATCATATTTACGGCGTGCTCCCTGACCTCCTGCTTCAGCTCCTGACTGAGATTCTGTTTTTCGATATCTCTCTTTTCCGCCTGGAAACCGGACAGATAGCCCATGGTAAAGGGTTTTGCCTCCTCAAGGCGGAAGGGCTGGACCGCCTCCACAAGCTTTTTATTTTCCTTGTTCAGGGCATTTCTGGTCATACTTTCAAATGACAGATCCGCAGCCCGGTCTACCGCAAATATTTTTGTCTCGGTGTATTCCGTTTCTCCCACATCATAGACCCGGACCTTTTCTCCTCTGGCATGAATGGCACCTTTTGCCTGGCATCCATATTTCCAGAAGGGGAAATAGATTCCTGTGATCTTCTCGATCTGCTCCTTACAGAAAAAGTCTTTCGGAACAAATTTTTTCTTTTTGACATATTTCAGGAAGCTGTCTACCGCTTCCTTTTTATCCACTGCAAAGGGAATTACCATATCCGGCTCATATTCTCCGGACAGTTTTCCCTGAAGAACCACCGGGTTATGACAATAATAACAAAATGTCGCCGCGGTCGTGGCATCTGTCACGATCTGGGCTCCGCAGCTGGGACAGGAATAGATCACTGCCCCGCTCTCATCTCTTTGTTCCGGTTCCGGCTCTTGCGTCTGTTCCGCAGCCTGGGGATTTGCCTGCTCCAGCTCTGCCTGATCAAAGACCGAGACACAGAATTCACATTTGTACTTCTGCGTTGCCGGGTCAAACCGCAGATCACCTCCGCAGTTGGGACACTTAAAGCTTACTGCTGCCATGTTCTCACCATCCTCTCCTGAAGGCTGCTCTTACGGTCTTGGCTGTCCGCACTGGGGACAGAATTTTCCGGTATTAACGGAACCGCAGGAACAGGTCCACTGGGGATTGGGGGCCGGACTGCCGCACTGCGGGCAGAACTTTCCGGTGTTGACGGAACCGCAGGAACAGGTCCAGGATCCTGCCTGAGCAGGGGGAATCTGCTGTCCCTGAGGCGCCTGCTGCATCTGGGGCTGCTGCATCTGAGGCTGCTGCATCGCCTGCTGCTGTGCATGCATCATCTGCATCTGCTGGAAGTTGGTCTGGGATGCCTGACCCATAAATCCTCCTGCTGCGTTCATTCCCATGCCCATGCCCATAAAACCTGCCATGGCACCGTTGGGATTGGAGCCTGCTGCCTGCATGCCCTGAGCGATGGAGGACTGTACAAATCCCTCGCGGATGGACGGATCTCCCATCATCGCTCCCTGGTTTCTCATATTGATCAGCTTCTGTGACTGCTCGTCGTAGGAAATGCTCGCAATACCCACTGACTGGATCTGCATGCCTCTTGTCTGGGTCCATTCCTCATCCAGGACATCTGCCATGTATTTACCCAGCTCTCTGGCCTTGGATGTCACGAAGGAAATTCTGGTTCCGTCCGCAGACATCTGATTGATGGCCGTCTGAAGCGCCTCCAAAAATTCTGCCAGATACTGCTCATTGATCTCGGTGATATCCACATGTTCTGCATTTCTCGGGATCACTTCCGCATAGAATTTCAGCGGATCTGTGATCTTGATGGAATAGGTGCCGTGAGCTCTTAAAAACAGCTCTGCATTGTAAAAATTATCGAAATAATTAACAGCGTTCCTTGTTCCGAATTTGATTCCTTTGATCTCCTGAAGATTGATGTAAAATACTTTCTGGGAGACCGGTGTGGTTCCGCCGAATTTCACCCTTGCAAATGCTTCCTGCAGAGATTCCTCAAACTGTCCGTTGAACATGGACGGCAGGGAAGAATTGCTGACGGTGTAATATCCCGGTTCCGCCGTATAGTCAATGACCTTGCCGCCATCGGTCAGGATCATGAACTGATTGTCATACACATGGATCACGGATCCGTCCGTAACCGTATCTGCGGTTCCTTTTCTGTTGGCACCTTTTCTTACCTGTACTCCTTTGGTAAATACGGTACCCTCTCCCATATCATTGGGTTCGATCACTTCCAGGAACTGATCGTTTAATGAGGATGAGATGGTTCCCGTTACTGTTTTGACTGCTGTTCTGATAATACCCATAATTTTTCTCCTTTCAATCCCCTTTATTCTTCTTCGCTGTCTGCTCCCAGTGCGATCCACTTCAGATACGCATTGATAAACAGATCAATATTTCCGTCCATGACGCTGTCTACGTTTCCGGATTCCGCATTGGTCCGATGATCCTTGACCATGGTATAGGGCTGCATCACATAGGAACGGATCTGGTTTCCCCAACCGATCTCTTTTACCTCGCCCCGAATTCCCGATGCCTTTTCCGCATTTTCCTGCTGTTTTAAAAGATACAGCTTTGCTTTCAGCATCTGCATGGCTTTGTCTTTGTTCTGGAACTGAGACCGCTCGTTCTGGCACTGCACCACGATTCCCGTGGGAAGGTGGGTGATGCGGATCGCAGAAGATGTCTTATTGATATGCTGTCCGCCGGCTCCGCTGGAGCGGTAGGTGTCGATTCTCAGATCTTCATCCCTGATCTCGATGTCAATATCTTCTTCAATATCCGGCATGACATCACAGGATACAAAAGAGGTCTGCCGCTTTCCGGCTGCATTAAACGGTGAGATGCGGACCAGACGGTGAACACCCTTTTCGGATTTCAGATATCCGTATGCATTTTCTCCTCTCACCTCAAAGGTAACGGATTTGATGCCCGCTTCCTCTCCATCCAGATAATCCAGCACTTCCATGCTGAAACCTTTTTTGTCCACCCAGCGGCTGTACATGCGGTAGAGCATGCCTGCCCAGTCACAGGATTCTGTTCCTCCCGCTCCGGCATGAAGGGTTACGATGGCGTCATCTCTGTCATATTCCCCTGACAGAAGAGTCCGGATCCGGATTCCCTCCAGAGTCTCTATGAAGGAATCCAATGTCTCCTGGATCTCCGGGATCAGGGACGCATCGTTCTCCTCATAGGCCATCTCAAGAAGAGTCTCGATCTCCTCGTACTGTTCCTGAAGGACACTGTATGTCTCAATATCATCCTTTAATGATTTCAGCGTTTTCATGGATTCCTGGGACGCTTCCGGGTCATCCCAGAAGTTCGGTTCCTCCATTTTACGCTCTAATTCTTCCACCCGCTTTTCCTTGTTAGCCAGGTCAAAGTGAATCCCTCACTTCCAGTAATGGTTTTTCGTATGTGCCAAGTGTATACTTGAACTGATCTAATTCGACCATTCTGTCACCTTCTTTCCTGTTCTGTAATTCTTTATTCACAAAAGGGCTGTGTCAAACACTTTTTGTCTGCCATCAGCCCTCTCTTCCCATTATTTTTTACGTCCGCAGCACTGTTTATACTTCTTACCACTGCCGCAGGGACAGGGATCATTCGGATATACCTTATCCTGCGCACGTTTCTTCGGTGCTCTGGCAACCGTATCATCTTTGTTGGTTCCTGTTACTTTGGCTACTTCTTCACGCTCTACCTTCTCTTCCACTCTTACATGGAACAGAAGTCTCAGCGTATCTGCCTGGATGTTGGATGACATTTCATCAAACATTTCATATCCGGCCATCTTATACTCAACCAGCGGATCCTTCTGGCCGTAAGCCTGAAGTCCGATTCCCTGACGGAGCTGATCCATGTCATCGATGTGATCCATCCATTTCCGGTCGATCACCTTCAGAATGATCACACGCTCCAGCTCACGCATCTGTTCCTGCGGGAACTGGGTCTCTTTTTCTTCATACAGCTTCACTGCCTGTTCACACAGTCCATCGATCAGATCCTTTTTGCTCTTGCCCTTCACGTCTTCCTGTGTCACCGGTTTCAGCGGAATGATCGGCAGAAGCAGCGCATTCAGCTCATTCAGATCCCATTCTTCCGGATCGTTCTGCTGGTCATGAATGACGGTAGTTACCATTCTCTCCACGGTATCGTCGATCATTTTCAGAATGGAGTTTCTCATACTCTCTCCATCCAGCACACGACGGCGTTCCGCATAAATGATCTCACGCTGCTCGTTGTTTACCTGGTCGTATTCCAGCAGGTTTTTACGGATACCATAGTTGTTGCCCTCGATCTTCTCCTGTGCTTTTTCAATGGAGGAAGAAAGCATCTTATGTTCGATCTGTTCGTTCTCAGCCACTCCCAGGGAACGGAACACACCCATCAGACGCTCGGAACCGAACAGTCTCATCAGGTCATCCTCCAGGGAAATATAGAATCTGGATTCCCCCGGGTCTCCCTGACGTCCGGAACGTCCTCGCAGCTGATTATCGATACGTCTGGATTCATGACGCTCTGTACCGATGATCTTCAAGCCGCCCAGCTTCTTGGACTCTTCATCCAGCTTGATATCGGTACCACGGCCTGCCATGTTGGTTGCGATGGTGACTGCTCCATGGATACCTGCATCTGCTACGATCTCTGCCTCCATTTCATGGAATTTTGCATTGAGGACTTTATGAGGAATGCCTCTCTTTTTCAGCATGCCGCTGAGCAGCTCGGAAATATCGATGGTGATCGTACCAA
>JAEDFS010000096.1 GCA_016297895.1 Marvinbryantia sp. | reverse complement strand
GGAAAAAGAACAAAGAAAACTGGCAATCGAATGGTGCGAAGAGAACGGCTTCAACTATGAGTAGAGACTGAAGTATCATCGCGCCGATGTGATAATCCATATATGAGGTTTGAACGATGCAGGTTGATATGAATAAACTGGAAGTGGCCATGAAATATGTTGAACGTATGGCTGATGGCAAGAATCCGGTAAAGAATATAGCAGTGGAAGATGATTCTGTATTAAATAATCCGAATGTGATCCGATGCATGTATTTTATTAAAGATGTCTTAGCGGCCGTTAAAGAGAATGGCGGAATAATCGCCGGAAAAGCACCGAAAGCGCCGAAGACACCATTTCCCTTTGAATGTCTTTCTAACTTCCGATATGTGGAGGATACTACAATTTCTCACTTCCTGGCACAGCTGAAAGAACTGGCACAGGATCCAAATGTGAAAGGCATTAAGATAAAAACTGTTACAGGATGGCTGACGCTGAAGGGATACCTGGTCTATCTGCAGGACAAATACACAGGAAAGATGCAGCCTGAAGTGACAGAAGCTGGTACAGAATTTGGTCTCTATATGAACGAACGCACATCTATGCGCGGGGAAACATATAAGAGCATCGTGTATTCTCAGAAAGCGCAGGAATTCATTGTGGCACATTTGGAACAGATTGTGAATAAAAGTATATAGGCATAAGTAAGATGGGATGCCGGTAATCCGGAATTGTCTGTGAAATGATTTAAATGAAAATGAGATTAAAGGAACGTGCAAAAAAACTAAAAACGGATATTCCGGCAATATTTTTAGCATTAAAGGATAAGGATACGCCAATGATTGCAAAAATATTTGCGGGCATTACAATTACATATGCGCTTTCGCCGGTTGATCTGGTTCCGGATTTTATTCCAGTTTTAGGATATTTGGATGATATCATTTTATTACCCATGTTGATCGCACTGACAGTAAAATGTATTCCGGCAGATGTTATGGAAAGAAACAGACGACAGGCGGTGGGAATGTGGGAAAACGGAAAGCCCAGGAAGTGGTATTATGCGATTCCCGTCGTATTATTTTGGAGTATGATACTATTTTTCCTTCTGACCGGCTGTGGAGCAGGAAATTCCTGTTTTATTGACTGAGATATATATCTTGATATATACTGGTGATATAAGGAAGGAACTGATTAACATGATGACAGCAAAAGTATTAAATTGGGCCGAATAAAGTCGGGAAAAGGCAGACTGGACCCAAAGTTGTCAAATCCCATGCAGATAAGGAGGAACTATGTATCACCCAACGATTGAAAAAACAGATGTTGCACGTTGTCTGCTGTGCCATGATGCGCCCTGCATGAAGGCGTGTCCCCATCTGAATCCCGCACGGATTCTGCGATCCCTTCGGTTTCAAAACGAGGCTGGCGCCTCCCTGCTTTTACCTGAGGAAGATGTCTGTGCCAACTGCGCCGCACCCTGCGGGCAGGTCTGTCCGGCGGAGGTGCCGATTCCCGGAATTCTGGCCTGTCTGCGGGCGGACAGGGCCTATATTGAGCCGGCGCCGGGGGCGGAGACGGTAGACCTGTCCTGCGACCTGTGCGGCGTCCCTTTGGAAAACCCGTTTTTACTTTCCTCTTCTGTGGTGGCCAGCGGCTATGAAATGTGTGCCCGTGCTTTTGAGATGGGATGGGCGGGCATTTCGTACAAAACGATGTGTACGATGGAGATTCATGAGACCTCTCCCCGTTTTTCAGCCCTCAAGGACGGGAGCGGCGCTTTTTACGGATTCAAGAACATTGAGCAGCTCTCCCCTCACAGCATGCAGGAGGATTTGGAGATTCTGTCCCGTCTGAAACAGAATTACCCCACCAAGGTAATTGTAGCCTCTATCATGGGCCAGAACGAGGAGGAATGGACTCAGCTGGCGAAGGCAGTGACACAGGCCGGGGCGGATGTTCTGGAACTGAACTTTTCCTGTCCCAATATGGAGGAAAAGGGTGTGGGTGTGGACATCGGGCAGGATCCTGACGCAGTGCGGCGGTTTACAGCTGCTGCCCGAAGAGGGACAGAAAAGCCCATTCTGGCAAAGATGACGCCTAATCTGGCGGATATGCGCCCGGCAGCCCGGGCGGCCATGGAGGGCGGTGCTAATGGCATCGCAGCCATCAATACCGTCAAGAGTATCACCAACGTGAATCTGGATACATACGCCACCGCTCCTGCCGTGAAAGGGCGCTCCGCCGTGGGCGGATATTCGGGTGCGGCGGTGAAACCCATCGCCCTGCGTTTTCTGGCTGATCTGGGCGGTGACGCAGCGCTGAAAGGGGCACACTTAAGTGGTATGGGCGGCATCGAGACCTGGCGTGATGCGGTGGAGTTTCTGCTGCTGGGTGCCGGAAGCCTGCAAATCACAACGGCAGTCATGCAGTATGGATACCGTATCATTGATGATCTGCTGCAGGGGCTGCGCATCTATATGGCCCAGAGGGGTTATCAGCGGGTGTCTGAGCTGGTAGGATTGGGCGTGGATAATGTGGTGGATGCCGCAGAACTGGAGCGGGACAGCATCGTTTACCCTAAATTCCACAGGAATCGCTGTGTGGGCTGCGGACGTTGTTTCCTGTCATGCCGCGATGGCGGACATCAGGCGATTCGGTTTAACGGGGAATCACGAAAGCCTATTCTCATCCCCGATCATTGCGTGGGCTGCCACCTCTGCGTGATGGTTTGTCCCAGAGAGGCCATCAGTGCGGGAAGAAAACGAATGCCGGCTGCCGGCCGGAAGGATGAAAAGGCCGGAAACAGAGATGCGGCAGCAGCCGATCAGCAGAAGGGATGGGGATAAGAATGGGCTTTCATTCTTACAGAAATATTGGTTTTTCATTTACGGATGCAGAAACAACCTGTAGAAAGTGGAGAGAAAAGTTTACAGGATTTGATTGGAGAGAGAACAGCCGGTTTATCACGGTGCAGGCATATGATCATTATGCGGAGGTAACTTATCTTGGCAATTCGTATCGGCTTGATACCATAAACGGTGTTCTGGAGAAAAAATCGGAGGGGGTTTGGACAGACAGGCTCCAGATGAATGAAGCACTTGCGGTGTACCATTACCTGGGAGATGAAAAGAAGCTTTTACATCAGCCTGGGGAATGGATACCTGAGAATATGCTGGATCCTGTACGAATCAGAACCAGTGACCGGATGGATCCGCTGTTGGTTTCCTTCGCAAAGGAATATACAGGGAGTGTTTCGGAACTGGACGAAAAATGTGAACTGGCAGGAGGAATCCGTGAAAAGTCATATGGGGATACGGCATGGGTCTTTTACCCGTTTCCGGAGATACCCATAAAGCTGGTTTTCTGGGATGCGGACGAAGACTTCCCGGCTCAGGTGAAGGTATATGTAAAAGAAAACGCGACAGACTACGTTCATTATGAGGCGGTTTCCTTTATGATTGCAGACATTTTTGTAAGCATCCGGCATCTGATTTAAAAAAGATAATAAAAAACAAGGAGGAAAATACAATGGCAACAAACAAGTACACTGGAACAAAAACAGAAAAGAATCTGTGGGAGGCATTTGCAGGCGAATCCCAGGCGAGAAACAAATACACCTATTTCGCATCAGTTGCAAAGAAGGCCGGTTATGAGCAGATCGCAGCTTTGTTCCTTAAGACTGCAGAGAATGAGAAGGAACATGCAAAGCTTTGGTTCAAGGCTCTTGGAGAACTGGGGGATACTCCCGCAAATCTTCTTCATGCGGCGGAAGGCGAAAATGCTGAGTGGACTGATATGTACGAAAGAATGGCTCAGGATGCAGAAGAGGAAGGATTTACAGATTTGGCAGCTCAGTTCAGAGGTGTTGCGGCAATCGAGAAGATGCATGAAGAAAGATATAGGGCACTGCTTAAGAATATCGAGACAATGGAGGTATTTAAGAAGAGCGGTGTTACCATGTGGGAATGCCGTAACTGTGGTCATGTGGTGGTGGGACTGGAAGCTCCGCAGGTTTGTCCTGTGTGCAATCACCCGCAGGCATACTTTGAAGTGAGAAGTGAAAACTACTAAAGGCTCTCTGATTTCCGAAATTGTCATGGACAGTTTCGGAAATTTTCTTTTCCGGAAATCAGATTTTGTTAGAATGATAAAAAGGGGAAAGGAAGGTGAACGAATATGTTTGGAAATAACAACAAATGGAAGGTGCCTTTGATTGGCATGATGGTCGGTACACTTCTATTTGCCTTTACCGTACCCTCGGCGGCGGCTGAAACGGAAATTGCAGTTGCCGGGTCCGAATCTGAAGCACAATCTGAGTCCCAATCGAAGCTTTTAGCGGATCAGATGTTGACGGAGATCATCAAATGCAGCTACGAGAGGAGAGGTACAAGCGATTGGACTGTTTATTGCGC
>JAEDFS010000035.1 GCA_016297895.1 Marvinbryantia sp. | reverse complement strand
ATGCCGTTGGCCCCTGTCAGTGCGATTTTTTCCCCACGCTCCATAGACAGATTTAAAGGTGTTGTCAGAGGCTCCTCATAACCGATCACCAGATCCTTCGTTTCGAAAATCATTTTTCCGGAGGCTCTGGAGGTGCGGAAGTGAAATTCAGGTTTCGGTTTTTCTCTTGCCAGTTCAATGACATCCATTTTATCCAGCTTTTTCTGACGAGACATGGCCATATTTCTGGTGGCAACCCGCGCCTTGTTTCTTGCCACAAAATCCTTCAATTCCCGGATCTCCTGCTGCTGCCGATTATAAGCCGCTTCCAACTGGGACTTTTTCATTGCATACACTTCCTGGAAATGGTCATAATCGCCCGGATAACGATCCAGACGGCAGTTTTCCATATGATAGATCAGATTGATCACACTGTTCAGGAAGGGAATATCATGTGATATCAGGATAAATGCATTCTCATACTCATTCAGATATCGTTTCAGCCACTCAATATGAGTCTCATCAAGATAATTGGTGGGCTCATCCAGAAGCAGGATATCCGGCTTTTCCAAAAGCAGTTTTGCAAGAAGGACCTTTGTCCTCTGTCCGCCTGACAGTTCTGATACGTCCCGATCCAGACCGATCTCCTCCAGTCCCAGAGCACGTCCCACTTCCTCCACTTTCGCATCGATCATATAAAAATCATGGTGCTCCAGAAGCTCCTGGATCGTACCGGTCTCTTCCAGAAGGCGATTCATCTCCTCTTCATCGGCTTCTGCCATCTCTTCGAACATGCGGTTCATATCCTGTTCCCATGCAAACAAAAATGCGAAGGCGGATTTTAGTACATCCCGGATGGTCATACCTTTTTCCAGAACGGTATGCTGATCCAGATAGCCTATGCGGACATTCTTTGCCCATTCCACAGTTCCCTCATCCGGCATCAGTTTTCCGGTTATGATATTCATAAAGGTGGACTTTCCTTCTCCGTTGGCGCCGATCAGACCGATATGTTCTCCTTTCAACAGTCGAAAAGACACATTATCAAAAATAGCACGGTCTCCAAACCCATGGCTTAAGTCTTTCACATTGAGAATCATGATGTGCTCCTTCGTAACTTTTTACAAGATAAATTAATTATAAATGGACATGGTAGGATGCGCAACTACAAGTTTCCTGCAGATATAAATATTTTTATTTTAGGACTTGCATATTTCGTGGATATTATATATAATAGCATTTGTTCGGGATCTTATCCTGATAAGCTTCTGTGGCTCAGCTGGTAGAGCGCCGCATTCGTAATGCGTAGGTCGCCGGTTCGAATCCGGCCAGGAGCTTTTTTATTTTCAAAATACCTTAAAAAGCTCCTGTTGATTTTCATCGGCAGGAGCTTTTTTCTGTATCTTATTTCAAAAACCGGTCAATTGCTTTATTCAATTCCGCAATACTTTCCATATCTCCAGTCTCAACTGCATCCACCAGACAATGCTGAATATGGTCCTGTAAAATAACTTTTCCGGTATTATTAATGGCTGCTTTCACTGCCGATAACTGGATCAGTACTTCACTGCAGTCTCTTCCGCTCTCCACCATTCTTTTGATGGATTCCAGATGACCGATTGCTCTGGAAAGACGGTTCAATACTGTTTTCACATGCTCCGGATCATGAGTGTGCGTGTGATTATGATTATGGCTATGCGTATGATCCGATTCCGAATCCTGAGGTGTATGGGTATGCACATGCTCATAGACTGTTCCATCCGGTCTCACATGGGTATGCACATGTGTTGTTTCATGATTTTCATTTTTCATTCTTCTTTTTGGTCCTCTCTGTTTTACGGGCAGCTGTGGGTCTTGCTTTCGGCTCTGCTTTGCGCATCTGCTGTTCTTTTAAAGTACCTTTTTTAGATGCAGGAACAGTTTTTTTGCCGGATACCGCTCTCGCTTCTGCTATAGAATAAGAGAAAATGGAGATTCCCATGGGTGGAACTTTGATTACGATAGAATCATCCTTTCCGTCACATTCCTCTTTTTTCGACTGTTTTACTCTCGGATTCAGATTGCCGCTTCCGCCGAACTCCTCTCTGTCACTGTTGAAGATCTCCTTATATTTTCCCGGATAAGGAACACCGATCTGATGATTTTCATACACCAGCGGAGAAAAATTGCAGACAACAAGCAGGGTATCTTCCTTTTTCTTTGTTTTTCTTACAAATACCAGAAGATTTTCATTGGCATCGATCGCATTGATCCATTCAAAACCTTCGCTGTCATAATCCATTTCATAAAGTGCAGGATGGCTCCTGTAGAATGCAAGCAAAGCCTGATAATACTCATGCATCCGGCGGTTCGGTTCATTTTCCATATCTTCCCAGTTGAGCTGGATCGCTTCATTCCATTCTTTATACTGAGCAAAATCCTGCCCCATAAATAACAGCTTCTTTCCCGGATGTGCCATCATATAGCCATAAGCAGCCCGGAGATTGGCAAACTTCTGTGAAAGCTCTCCCGGCATCTTATTGATCAGCGAACATTTGCCGTGAACGACCTCGTCATGAGAAAGCGTAAGGACAAAATCTTCACTGTAGGCATAGATCATACTGAATGTCAGTCCGCCGTGATTTCCGCTTCGGAAGATCGGATCCAGTGACATATACCCAATAAAATCATTCATCCAGCCCATATTCCATTTGTAATCAAACCCAAGTCCGCCGTCATCCAGCGCACCGGTGACCTTCGGCCATGCGGTGGACTCTTCTGCAATCACAATAGCTCCGTCTTTTCTCTTTTTCATTGCAGAATTCAGGTGCTTCAGCATTTCCATTGCTTCCAGGTTTTCATTTCCGCCATACATATTGGCAACCCATTCGCCGTCATTTTTTCCATAATCCAGATACAGCATGGATGCCACTGCATCCATACGGATTCCGTCTGCATGATATTTTTCCACCCAGAACAATGCATTGGCGATCAGGAAATTGGATACCTCCGGTCTTCCGTAGTTATAGATGAGCGTTCCCCAGTGAGGATGGCTTCCCTGTCTGGGATCAAAATGCTCATACAGACAGGTTCCGTCAAACTGAGCCAGTCCGAACGCATCCCTCGGAAAATGAGCCGGTACCCAGTCAAGGATCACGCCGATTCCCTGCTCGTGCATATAATTCATAAAGAACATAAAATCTTCCGGCTTTCCATACCTGGAAGTTGGGGCATAATATCCTGTCACCTGATAGCCCCAGGATCCGTCAAAAGGATGTTCCATGACCGGCAGCAGTTCGATATGAGTATATCCCATCTCTTTTACATACTCCGCTATCATGGGTGCAAGCTCTCTGTAATTATAAAAATCTTTCTGATCCGGTTTTCTCCATGATCCGAGATGCATCTCATATACAGCCATAGGCGCTGTCTTGGTATCTGTCTTTTTTCTCTTTTCCATCCATTGGCTGTCTGTCCAGGTAAACTGATTCAGATCTGCAATGACAGATGCGGTATTGGGACGTAATTCAGCCGCATTTGCATAGGGGTCTGCCTTTAAGAATACCAATCCGCCTTTTGCCTTGATCTCGTATTTGTAGATCTCTCCCACTGAGACTCCGGGCACAAACAGTTCAAAAATTCCGCTGTCCCAGAGACGTCTCATAGGAAGCCTTCTTCCATCCCACAGATTAAAGTCACCGACGACACTGACACGCATGGCATTTGGAGCCCATACAGCAAAATGAACACCGGAGATTCCATCTATCGTCATCGGATGTGCTCCCAGCTTCTCATAAATATCATAGCAGATACCGGCATTGAATTTTGCCGTATCTTTTCTGGTAATAACCGGTTCAAATGCATAAGGATCCGCATATTCCATGGATGTTCCGTTATCAAAGATAATATACAGAGTATATTTGGGAATCTCTTTTCCGGGAATCAAAACCGCAAAGAACCCGTTTTCATCCTCCATTGTCATTTCATAGGATTCTTTCTTCCCTGTGATCTGAACAATGATACGATCTGCAGTAGGAATAAATGCCTGGATCAGAATACCCTCTTCTGTAATATGCGGTCCCAGAATATCATGGGGATGATCCTCCTCCGAATAAACAACT
The DNA here is from genome assembly GCA_016297895.1 of Marvinbryantia sp. Taxonomy (GTDB): domain Bacteria; phylum Bacillota; class Clostridia; order Lachnospirales; family Lachnospiraceae; genus Marvinbryantia. Next base: position 14,678 of record JAEDFS010000035.1, on the reverse strand, counting down.
GCCTCAATCTGTGCCCAATCCATTAAATCATATAATCTGTCTTCTGCCATTTACAGCACCCTCCAATCATTCTTCATCCTTTTACTACTCCATTTTGATCATTGCAGTTCATGAATAAACAGTCCGCTCCGAAGCTTGGGTTCAAACCAGGTTGACTTTGGAGGCATCAGCTTCCCTGCATCCGCCACTGCAAATAATTCCTCCATGGAAGTAGGATACATGGCAAATGCCACCCCCTGACATGCATCCGCCATTTTTTTCAGTTCTTCTTTTCCTCTGATTCCCCCGACAAACCGTATCCTTTGGTCCGTCTTTGGATCTATGATTCCAAGAAACGGCTCCAGTATTCTCTTCTGGAGAATCGAAACATCTAAACCCTCTACCGGATCTGAAGACTTGTATTCTTCCCGGATAACGAGGGTATACCAGGAACCATCAAGATACATCCGCATGGCTCCCTTTTCTGATGGGGTTTCCGGAACTTCCGTCCCGTTCATTTTTTCTATTTTACAAACCGTTTCCAATTTTTCCAGAAGTTCTTCCGGTTTCATGCCATTTCTGTCCGTAACAACACGGTTATAATCCATGATCTGAAGCTCTTCCTCCGGAAACAGAACGGAAAGGAAATAATCATATTCCTTTTCCTTCGCAGCCCCTTTTTCCTCTGCCTGTTTTCGTCGTTTTAAGGATACTTTCACTGCAGAAGCAGCCCGATGATGTCCATCTGCGATATAGATTCTGGGGACAGCGGAAAACGCCTGACAAATATTTTCGATCATACCTGTCTCCTCAATTTTCCATCCACGATGACGAATGCCGTCCGGTGACGTAAAATCAAAGACAGCCTCTTCTTTCTTTGCAGTCTCCATATACTCCCGGATAACCGCATTCCTTCGATACGCCAGAAAAATTGGACCTGTCTGGGCATTGCATACATCTACATGACGGATCCTGTCCAGTTCTTTCTCCTCCCTGGTATTCTCGTGCTTACAGATCACACCGTTCAGATAATCGTCCACAGAAGCACAGGCAACCAATCCTGTCTGGGCGCGTCCGTTCATTGTCAATTCGTAAAGATAAAGACAGGGCCTGTCCTCTTTTACAAAAAGTCCTTCCTCCAGCATATTCCACAGTGTATCGTGGGCTTTTTGATAAACTTCCGGAGCATACATATCTGTACCCTCCTCAAACTGAGTCTCCGCACGGTCGATCTTTAAAAAACTGAGAGGCTCCCGTTCCACTTCTTTTCTTGCTTCGCTGCTGCTGTATACATCATAGGGAAGTGCAGCTATTCGCTCTGTCAGATCCCGTCTTGGTCGTATTCCGTAAAACGCCTTTATAATGGCCATCTTTCTCTCCTTGTACTCGTTCTCGTTAAAAACAGTTTACCACATTTTGTCAGATAAAAAAAGATGCACCGGCCAAAAACCGGTGCAAATCATTTTTATTTCAGGACACGGATCTTCAGCACACCGTCGATCATTTTAATCTTTTCCACGGTCTCCTGATTGATCGGTGTATCCAGGTCAAACAGAGAATATGCGTATTCTCCCTTACTCTGATTTGCCATATTGGCAATGTTCATATCTGCCTCACCCAATACGGAAGCAAACTGTCCGATCATGTTCTTGATATTTCTGTGATTGATTGCAATTCGGCATACACCCTTGCATGTTCCCATATCACAGTTTGGATAATTAACAGAATTTTTGATATTTCCGTTTTCCATATAATCCATCAGCTCTTTGACAGCCATCACCGCACAGTTATCCTCTGACTCGACCGTCGACGCTCCAAGATGAGGAATCACGATACAGTCTTTTTCACCGGCTGTGGTGTGATTCGGAAAATCACTGACATACTTTTTCATTTTTCCTGTACGAAGAGCGTCAATGACAGCCTCTTCATCAACCAGCAGATCTCTCGCAAAATTGAGCAGCACAACACCGTCCTTCATCTTTGCGATCGCATCACTGTTGATCATTTTTTTCGTACTCTCCAGCAGCGGCACATGAATCGTAATATAATCACATTCGCGATAGATCTCATCTACTTCTGTAATATGCTTAATATTTCTGGAAAGATTCCAGGCTGCATCCACTGAAATATAGGGATCATATCCATAAACTTCCATTCCGAGATGGATTGCTGCGTTGGCTACCAGAACACCGATTGCTCCAAGTCCGATGATTCCCAGCTTCTTACCCTTGATCTCGCAGCCCGCAAAGTTTTTCTTTTCTTTCTCTGCAGCTTTTGCAATCAGCTCATTCTGACGTTCTGACTGTACCCAGTTGATTCCCCCGACAATATCTCTTGAGGCCAGTAAAAGTCCTGCCAGAACTGCTTCTTTTACTCCATTTGCATTTGCTCCCGGTGTATTAAATACAACGATTCCTTTTTCCGCACATTTCTGAAGAGGAATATTATTCACACCGGCACCTGCTCTTGCAATTGCCTCCAGATTATCGGACAATTCCATATCATGCATGACTGCACTTCTGACCAGAATGGCATCTGCGTCATTTGCCACGTCCGTCTGCACATACTGTGCGGTAAAATTCTCAAGGCCGACCTGAGAAATGGGATTTAAACAATGATAATGAAACATGTTACTGATTCTCCTCTTCAAACTTTTTCATAAATGCAACCAGAGCCTTTACGCCCTCTTCCGGCATTGCATTATAAATGCTGGCTCTCATACCGCCGACACTTCTGTGGCCTTTCAGATTCTCAAATCCGGCTGCTTTTGCTTCTGCTACAAATTTGGCATCCAGCTCTTTATCCCCGGTTACAAAAGGCACATTCATTAAAGAACGGTCTTTCTTTTCTACCGTGCCATGGAACATTTTGCTTTCGTCAAGGAAATCATACAGAATCTTGGCTTTTCTCTCATTGCGTTCCTTCATCACTTCCAGACCGCCCATTTTTTTCAGCCATTTAAATACTTTTCCGCACATATAGATACAGTAGCAGTTCGGAGTATTGTACAGAGACCCGGCATCTGCATGGGTTTTATAAGTAAGCATGGTCGGAGTTCCCGGAAGTACATCTTCCGTGATCAGATCTTCTCTGATGATGACGATCACCATTCCGGCCGGACCGATATTTTTCTGTACGCCGCCGTAGATAATGCCATACTTTGTCACGTCCACCGGTTCAGACAGAAAACAGGAGGACACATCCGATACCAGAACCTTGCCCTTTGTATTGGGAAGTTCTTTGAACTTGGTACCATAAATGGTATTATTCTGGCAGATATATACATAATCTGCATCTTCACTGATCGGAAGATCGGAACAATCCGGAATATAGGAAAAGGTCTTATCTTCGGAAGTAGCGATCTTGTTCGCCTTTCCATATTTCTTTGCTTCCTCGTATGCTTTCTTAGCCCACTGACCTGTTACGATATAATCTGCGACCTTATTCTTCATCAGGTTCATAGGAATCATGGCAAACTGCTGTGATGCACCTCCCTGAAGGAAAAGTACTTTGTAATTATCCGGAATGTGCATCAGCTCACGAAGATCTGCCTCAGCTTCCCTGATAATGTCATCAAATACTTTGGAGCGATGGCTCATCTCCATCACGGACATTCCGCATCCGCGATAATCCATCATCTCCTCAGCCGCTTCTTTCAATACCTCTTCCGGCAATACTGCCGGACCTGCCGAAAAATTATAAACTCTGCTCATAATTTCCTCCTCAACTGCTCACATGAAAAATTTATATTTTCTGATTATTGTTTTCCCAGATCATCCTGATCAAATACTTCTTCAATCGGAGCACCTGCCGGAACCATCGGGAATACTTTGTCATCCTTATCGATCTGACAGTCCAGTACCACCGGTCTTCCGAGAGAAAGCGCTTTTTCAAGAGCATCCTTTAATTCCTCTCTTGTGGTAACACGGATTCCTACCGCTCCCATAGCTTCCGCCAGTTTTACAAAATCTACACCGTCATTTAAGATCGTTGCGGAATAATTTCCTTTATAGAAAAGAGTCTGCCACTGACGAACCATTCCCAGTACATGATTGTTAATGACAACTTCAATGATCGGAATATTGAAACGGGATGCTGTAGCGATCTCGTTCATATTCATACGGAAACATCCGTCTCCGGCAATGTTGATCACTGTTTTTTCCGGTCTTCCCACTTTTGCACCGATGGCAGCGCCAAGACCGTATCCCATGGTTCCCAGCCCTCCTGAGGTCAGAAGTGTATGGGGCTCTTTATAACTGTAATACTGCGCAGCCCACATCTGATGCTGTCCCACATCCGTCACAATAATGGCATCTCCGTTTGTGGCACGATAAATTTCCTCCACGATAGCCGGACCTGTGAGGCCTTCCTGTGAGTATTTCAACGGATACTTTTTCTTCATCTCACGGATCTTATCCAGCCATTCCTCATGATTGTGATCCTCGATCATCGGATTCAGTTTCCTTAAGACTTCTCTCACATCTCCCTGGATACTGCAGTCCACAACAATATTTTTATTGATCTCTGCCGGATCCACATCAATATGAATGATCTTTGCCCTGGAAGCAAATTTCTTTGCGTTGCCCACTACACGGTCACTGAATCTTGCACCGATGGCGATCAGAAGATCACACTGGGTGATTCCAAGATTCGTACATTTGGTTCCGTGCATTCCGGCCATACCGGTATATAACTCATGGGTACCGTCAAATGCACCCTTGCCCATCAGAGTATCGCCTACCGGAGCATGCACCTTTCCGGCAAATTCTCTTAATTCCTTTGCCGCATCGGAGATCACGGCTCCGCCGCCTACCAGGATAAAGGGACGTTTGCAGTGGTTGATAAGCTTCACTGCTTCCTGCAGATCAGATTCCTTAATATAATCCGTCTTCCGTTCGATCGGTTCCGGCTTTACATAACTATATTCTGTCACCGCAGCAGTCACATCTTTCGGAATATCTACCAGAACCGGACCCGGACGCCCCTCCCGTGCGATGTGAAATGCTCTTCGGATAGTATCTGCAAGCTTTGTCACATCTTTTACAATAAAGTTATGCTTTGTGATCGGCATGGTGACACCGGTAATATCAATTTCCTGGAAACTGTCTCTTCCCAGAAGAGGAACACCGACATTTGCGGTAATGGCAACGACAGGAATGGAATCCATATAGGCCGTTGCGATTCCGGTTACCAGATTGGTTGCACCAGGTCCGGAAGTAGCAAAACACACTCCTACTTTTCCGGTAGCCCTTGCATATCCGTCTGCGGCATGAGATGCTCCCTGTTCATGAGAAGTAAGAATATGGGTGATCTCATCGCTGTGTTTATACAGTTCATCATAAATATTTAAGATCGCACCGCCCGGATATCCAAACACAGTATCTACACCCTGTTCTTTCAGACATTCAATAACGATCTGTGATCCATTTAATTTCATAAGTACCTCCTACAAACATTACATTTCCAGAATTGCGCCCCGGTTGCCTGATGTTACCATCTTGGCATAGCGTGTAAGATAACCGGTCTTGATCTTGGGTTCTCTCGGCTGCCATTTTGCTTTTCTGGCTGCCAGTTCTTCATCAGAAATAACAAAATCAAGGGTATTCTCCGGAATATTGATCTTAATAATGTCGCCCTCTTCCACAAGTGCAATGGGACCTCCCACAGCAGCTTCCGGTGATACATGGCCGATAGAAGCACCTCTGGATGCTCCTGAAAAACGTCCGTCTGTGATCAGTGCTACGGAGGACCCAAGTCCCATACCTGCGATGGCAGATGTAGGATTCAGCATCTCTCGCATACCTGGTCCGCCTTTAGGTCCTTCATAACGGATCACAACTACATCTCCTGCTACGATCTTTCCGCCTTTGATTGCCGCGATGGCATCTTCTTCACAGTCAAAGACACGGGCCGGTCCTTCATGGACCATCATCTCCGGCGCTACTGCAGAACGTTTTACTACGCCTGAATCCGGTGCCAGATTTCCTTTTAACACGGCAATTCCACCGGTCTCGCTATAGGGATGGTCGATGGGTCGGATCACTTCCGGATTGCGGTTTACGCATCCTTCAATATTCTCTTTTACCGTCTTTCCTGTGGCAGTGATCAGATCTGTATATAGGAGTCCCTTCTTATTCAATTCGTTCATCACCGCATAGACACCGCCTGCTTCGTTAAGGTCTTCCATGTAAGTGGGACCTGCCGGTGCCAGATGACACAGGTTCGGGGTCTTTGCACTGATCTCATTTGCAATATCTACATTTAATTCCACACCGGCTTCATGAGCGATGGCCGGAAGATGAAGCATACTGTTGGTAGAACAGCCAAGAGCCATATCTACAGTCAGAGCATTATGGAATGCTTTTTCTGTCATAATATCTCTTGGCCGAATATTCTTCTCAAGAAGTTCCATGATCTTCATTCCAGCATGCTTTGCCAGTTTGATTCTCTCAGAATATACTGCGGGAATCGTACCATTTCCCGGAAGCCCCATACCAAGTGCTTCCGTCAGGCAGTTCATACTATTGGCAGTATACATACCGGAGCAGGAACCACAGGTCGGACAAACCTTGCATTCAAATTCATTTACGTCTTCTTCTGTCATGGTGCCAGCCGCATAAGAACCCACGGCTTCAAACATGCTGGAAAGACTTCTTTTCTGATTTTTCACATGGCCGGCCATCATGGGACCGCCGCTTACAAATATAGTAGGAATATTCAATCTTGCAGCTGCCATCAGAAGCCCGGGAACATTTTTATCGCAGTTTGGTATACATACCAGTGCATCAAACTGATGTGCCATTGCCATACATTCGGTAGAATCCGCAATCAAATCTCTGGTAACCAGAGAATATTTCATTCCCTCATGTCCCATGGCAATACCATCGCATACAGCAATTGCCGGAAATTCTCTGGGAACACCGCCGGCCAGTGCCACGCCAAGCTTCACCGCCTCAGTAATTTTATCCAGATTCATATGACCCGGAACGATCTCGTTATAAGAATTTACGATTCCTATCAGAGGTTTCTTCATCTCTTCTTCTGTCAGACCAAGAGCATTAAACAACGATCTGTGGGGTGCCTGCTGCATCCCTTTCTTTACCGCATCACTTCTCATTTTTATCCTCCTTCTATATCCGCTCTGCAATCAGATCGCCCATTTTCGTACATCCGACCTGAATGCATCCTTCTGACATAATATCTCCGGTTCGGTATCCGTCTTTTAACACCTGCTTCACAGCCTGTTCTACCGCATCTGCTGCCTGATCCAGATCCAGAGAAAACCTCAGCATCATGGCTGCTGATAAGATCGTGGCAATGGGATTGGCAATATCTTTTCCCGCAATATCAGGTGCGGAACCATGACTCGGTTCATAAAGTCCGAATTTTGTTTCATTAAGACTTGCAGAGGAAAGCATACCGATCGATCCGGTCACCATGCTTGCTTCATCGGATAAAATGTCTCCGAACATATTCTCTGTAAGGATCACATCAAACTGTCCCGGGTCTTTCACCAACTGCATCGCACAGTTATCCACCAGCATATGCTCCAGAGTCACCTCCGGATAATCCTTTGCCACTTCTTCCACAACACTTCTCCAGAGTCTTGAGGAATCCAGAACATTTGCCTTATCCACACTGGTCACTTTCTTTCTCCGCTTCATAGCGATATCAAAACCTCTCTTTGCGATCCGGCGGATCTCGTTCTCATCATAGGTCAGCGTATCGATTGCTTTTTTGATCCCATTCTCCTCGAATGTCTTTCTCTCGCCGAAATACAGTCCTCCTGTCAGTTCACGCATGATCATCATGTCAAATCCGTTTCCTATGATCTCATCTCTCAGAGGACACGCCGCTTTCAGCTCATCATACAGGTAAGCCGGTCTCAGATTTGCAAAAAGATTTAATTCCTTTCGAATCTTCAGAAGTCCTGCTTCCGGCCTTTTGGACGGCTCCAGCTGATACCAGGGAGAAGTCTTTGCGTCTCCGCCGATGGATCCCATAAGCACTGCATCACTTGACTTCGCCAAAGCAACAGTTTCATCGGTGAGCGGGATCCCATGGACATCAATGGAGGCGCCTCCCATAAGAAGCTTTGTGTAATCCAGAGAAAACCCAAATTTTTCTCCCGCACGGTCCAGAACCTTTACTGCTTCTTTTACTATTTCCGGTCCGATTCCATCTCCTGGAATCAATGCAATTTTGTAATTCATATGTATAAACCCTTTCTGTGAAAGCAGGGACACGGTATCTTAGAATACCATGTCCCCTTCACTCTCCAACTATACGCTTTTTGTTTTACTGCGCATCTGCTTTTTCTACTTCAGCAATGGCAGATTTCTTCATGGGTATTCTGCAGTTCTTGTTGCTTCCGAATTCAACGATCACATCTTCATCTGTGATATCAATTACCACACCGTAAAAACCACCTGTTGTTACGATGCTGTCTCCCACTGACATTTCAGAAAGCATGGCAGTAACTCTTTTCTGCTCTTTTTTCTGAGGTCTGATGGCCATAAAATACATCATACCACCGATGATCACTACATACATCAGCAAAAGGCCAATTCCACCGCCTGCACTTGCAGCCGATTCCGTTAATAAATTCATTCCAAATTCCTCCATTTCGGTACTTACTTTCCGGAAATAACTCCATTAGAGTCTATAATACACAAAAACGTTCCTCACATCAAGGCTTTTTTTCAAAACCTGCCAGTTTCTGCTCCTTATATTCCTTATAACAGCCCTTTTCAATAGCTTCCCGTATTTCTTCCATCATATGATTATAGAAATACAGATTATGAAGAACGCATAAACGCATTCCCAACATTTCCCCTGCTTTTAAAAGATGTCTGATATACGCCCGGCTGTAATGACGGCACGCAGGACACTGACATCCCTCTTCAATGGGTCTGGAGTCCAGTTCATACTTCGCATTTAAAAGGTTCAGTCTTCCTTCATTGGTATAGACATGACCATGCCTTCCGTTGCGGCTTGGATACACGCAGTCAAAGAAGTCTACTCCGCGGTCAACCGCCTCCAGAATGTTAGCCGGGGTACCTACTCCCATCAGATAAGTCGGCTTATTCTGGGGAAGAAAAGGAACCACCGCATCCAGGATCCGGTACATCTCTTCATGGGACTCCCCAACAGCCAGTCCTCCTACTGCATAACCATCCAGATCAAGTTCTGAGATCTCCTTTGCATGGGCGATCCGGATATCTTCATAGATTGCACCCTGATTGATACCAAAAAGCATCTGGTGCGGATTAACCGTATCCGGCAGAGCATTCAGCCGCTCCATCTCTGCCTTGCAGCGAACAAGCCATCTGGTAGTCCGATCTACAGAATTCTGTACGTACTCTCTGGAAGCCACACTGGAAGGACACTCGTCAAATGCCATCGCAATGGTAGATCCAAGATTGGACTGGATCTGCATACTTTCTTCCGGACCCATAAAAATCTTTCGTCCGTCTACATGAGAGTGAAAATACACCCCTTCTTCTTTGATCTTACGAAGACCAGCCAGTGAAAACACCTGGAATCCGCCGGAGTCTGTGAGGATCGGCTTATCCCAGACCATAAACTTGTGCAGGCCTCCCAGTTTTTTAATCACCTGATCTCCCGGCCGAACATGAAGATGATAGGTATTGGATAACTCTACCTGGGTACCGATCTCCTGAAGATCCATGGTCGACACTGCCCCCTTGATGGCAGCTGCCGTACCTACATTCATAAAAACGGGCGTCTGAATCGTTCCATGAACAGTCTGAAACTCAGCTCTTTTCGCTTTCCCGTCTGTTTTCAGTATTTTATACATCATTCACCTCATCGTTACATATTATTAGCGCCTTTCCCACTATTCCTGGGAATCAAGAAGAGTACGCAGTTCCTGAATCATTTCTTCATCCCGAAGCCGGAACTTTACTTCTACCCGCCTGGATGCATCCGCATCTTCCTCTCCATTTTCATCCAACACCAGTTTGCTGCTGGAATGACCGTTTACGGTCAGATGTTCCTTCAGCATGGCCTGATGATCTGCATCCAGGAAGTTCTGAGAAAGATTTAAAAGATACTCTGCCACAGCAAGGGACCGTTTCTGGGACAGTTCCAGATTATACTCATATCCTCCGGTACTGTCCGTATATCCATCAATGATAATTTCCGCAAGATAGGGGAAATATTCATCCTGCATCAGCACATTGCAGTAGATAGGCAGTACGCTGGCAAGAACCTGCTGCCCTTCCGTGGTCAGCTCCGTCTCGTCATAGGCAAAGAGGACACTGGAATCCAGTACCATGGAACCATCCGTGGAATCAATCTGAACATTAATGTTATTGCTTGCAAATTCTTCTCTTAATGCTTCGATCACATCTGCCTTCACTCCAATGATCTTATCAATTTTCTGCTGCTGATCTGCAAGCTGAGTCGTTTTCTCATCCAGCGCAGACTGCTGATTTGCAAGCGTCACACTCTGCTCATCCAGCTTTTCCTGCTGAGCAGCTAACTGAGCAGCCAGATCATCTAACTGTTTCTTCTGAGCAGCCAGCAGCTCGTCCTGAGTGGAGAGCTGATCCTGCTGCGTATCTACGATATTCTGCTGGCTCATGATCTTCTTTGTATACTCTTCCTGAAGAAAAAGCTTTTCATCCCTCTCTTTGATACTGTTTTCATAGTTGATCTGGGATTGAAACAGCGTCACACACATGATCAGTACAAAAAGGAGCAGGATCCCGGCCATCATATCAGAATAGGAACGCCATACATTCAGACCGCTGCTTTCTTTTTCTCTTCTTCTTCTTTGCATAGCCTACCTCCTGTGTTTTCTCTCTATTTCTGGAAAATTCCCTTTCCTTTTTTTCCGGAACGGGTTCCTTCCCTCATATAGGACACCATCGTTTCCAGAAGTTCTTCCTGTCTTGCTCCCTGTTCCTCCAGAGTTTTCTGGATCTGAAGCAGCAGATCACGATTGCTGTTATTGACGGCAAGATTACGGATACTGGTCCTGTGGGTGTCATCCGGCGATGTTACAATATTATAAAGCAGATTCTGTACCTGCTCCATAGTCTTTGCTGTCAGTTTCTGATACTGCACAAATTCCTGCATTTTCTCTGTATAGCTTTCCACCAGTTTTTCATTGGCATCAAACATTTTGCTGTTATGCTGACTTGCTGCGGCAAAGCCTTCCACGCTGACACTGGCTGCGCTGACGTACTTCTGCATCGCCTGATTGCAGGCAACCCAGAATTTTGCGGAACTCTGCTCTGCCTCCTGCAGATAGGATACGACCTGTCGGTAATTGCTGTCCAGAACTTCACTGTATTTCTGATTATTATCAATGGTCTGCTGAGCAGAGATCATATACTCTTTCTGCATGGCACCAAGCTCACGAACCATCCCCCTCATATTGGAATCCTCGCGTTCAAAAGCGGCATGAAGTTCAGAAGCGGTACTGTCATACAGTACTTTGGCTTTTTCTGTCATTTCCCGCTGTGCATTTGTCATTTCTTCAAGTGCCTGATTAAAGTTGGAAAACTGAAGCCGGAAGGAATCGTTCATTTTCTCCAGAAAATCATCCAGCAGTCCGTTCATCATCTCCTCCTGTCCTTTTGCCATCGTTGCAGTCAGAATATCCATAGACTGATTCATTTTGCGGAAAGACGGTGTGATCACCTTCTCAAAACTGTTGGCAAGATGCTCGGAAAACTGCTCTGTCATTTTAGTGATGGCTGCCGTCTGCTCTTCCTGATAATTCACCATGATATTGCGGGCTTCCGCCTCTGCAGAGGGAATGACCATACTGTGGAATTTATCCATAAAATGCTTCATGCTGTCCATCAGAGAAGAATATGCCGACTTTGTGCCGCATCCAAACACCAGAGACAGGGAAAGGCCATAGATCGATGTAAGGAATGCCACCTTAATTCCGTCTACCAGTGAGGAGACCGATGCGGTCATCGCCTCGTAATTAGAAGGTTCAAAGTTTTTCAGACCCACTACCAGACCAATAAAAGTTCCCAGAATACCAAGACTGGTCAGCACATCGGGAATCAGTTCGATCATTCTTTTCCCGATCATTTCATTTACTTCATCTTCATTGATGTAATCTTCAATATCGGCCAGTCCGCTCTGACTCTTTTTTACAAAAGACAGAAACTCACCATATTTTTCATCCAGCTTTTCGTTTCCGAACAGTTCCGCAGGCATCGTCTGCGTTTCTCCGTTCATGGCATCCAGCCCGCCGAAGGTCTGTTCAATTTCATCGGATGCATCATCAAAGGCATTTTCAAGATTTGACATTTTCCCAAATCCCACGATCATGCCGGCCAGACTGATCAATACCATAATGCCAAGGAATACGAAATTGAAGATCATCGTATCCAGAACACCGCCGCTGACAAACCATGTAAACAGAATTGCCGCTGCGATCACCAGAACAAACAGTACCTTGTCAACTACCTTTTTTCCCATAGTCATACCCTCTCTTTCTTTCGTTTAGATGTCATCGATCTGCCAGTCAATGGGTTCCACCCCATTCTGCTGCAGAAATTTATTTGTCCTGCTGAAGGGTCTGCTCCCGAAAAATCCACGATAAGCCGACAATGGACTGGGATGTGGTGCCTCCAGCACAAGATGCTTTGGATTGGTCAGCATATTCTTTTTAAGCTGAGCCGGTCTTCCCCACAGGATAAACACGATTGGACGATCCTGGTCATTCAGGATCCGAATCGCCGCATCGGTGAATTCCTCCCAGCCGATTCCCCGGTGTGAATTCGCCTGATGAGCCCGTACCGTCAAAACCGTATTTAAAAGTAAAACACCCTGTTCCGCCCATTTGACAAGGCTCCCGTGATTAGGAATCTTACACCCGCAGTCATCCTGGAGTTCTTTATAAATATTCACCAGAGACGGCGGAATCTCCACCTCCGGTTTCACAGAAAAACACAGTCCATGAGCCTGCCCTTCCCCGTGATAAGGGTCCTGCCCCAGGATCACTGCTTTTACCTTGCTAAGAGGTGTCAAAGCAAATGCATTAAAAATATCATCAGCCGGAGGAAAGATCTGGCGTGTGCGATACTCTTCCGTAACGGTATGATATAATTTTTTATAATACGGTTTTGCAAACTCCGGTTTCAGAGGCTGAAGCCAGTCATTCGAAATTGGTGCCATATCCGCTCTCCTTTACAGACGCACAGGAATCTGATTTTCGGACAGATACCGTTTCAGTTCCATGATCTCCAGTTCCTTATAGTGAAACAGGGAAGCTGCCAGTGCTGCGTCTGCCTTTCCCATCGTTAGTGCATCCTTAAAATGCTCCATTTTCCCGGCACCGCCGGATGCGATCACCGGTATTGTCACCGTTTCCGCAATAGCTCTGGTCAATTCGATGTCATATCCTTCCTTCGTTCCATCACAATCCATACTGGTAAGAAGGATCTCTCCCGCTCCCATCCTGCATACCTTATCAGCCCACTCAACTGCATCGATTCCAACATCGATCCTGCCGCCGTTTTTATAAATATTCCATCCGCTTCCATCTGCTCTTCTTCTCGCATCAATGGCCACAACCACACACTGACTTCCGAATTTGTCTGCTGCCTCACTGATCAGCTCCGGACGATTAATTGCAGAAGAATTGATGGATATTTTATCCGCACCCTCTCTTAACAATACTCTGAAATCGTCTACCGTACGGATCCCTCCGCCAACCGTAAATGGAATAAACACTTTTTCAGCCACCTGTCGGACCATGTCCACTACGGTATTTCTTTGATCCGAAGAAGCGGTAATATCCAGAAACACCAGTTCATCCGCACCCGCTTTATCATAAGCAGCTGCAATTTCCACCGGATCTCCTGCATCCTTCAGATTTACAAAATTCACCCCTTTAACAACTCTCCCGTTATGTACATCCAAACAGGGAATGATTCTCTTTGTAAACATCTTCAGTCCTCCTTCCCTGCCTCTGCAAAATTTTTCAAAATCGTAAGGCCCACACTGCTGCTTTTTTCCGGATGGAACTGACAGGCAAACAGATTACCTTTCTGTACGGAAGCATGGATGTGAACACCGTATTCTGTGGAAGCAGTTACGATTTCCTCCTCTTCTGCCTGTAAATAATAGGAATGGACAAAATACACATATGCATCTTCCCGTAATCCGGAAAATAAAGTGCCCGGATGATCGAACTTCAGAGAATTCCATCCAATATGCGGAACTTTTAATCCCTCCTTGTCCGGGATTCTTAAAATCTTTCCTTTTAAAAGTCCAAGTCCCTTCACCCCCGGACTCTCCTCACTTTCCTCAAACAAAAGCTGCAGTCCCAGACAGATTCCAAGAAAAGGCGTGCCCTTTTCCACAACTTCCCTGATAACCGGAACTAAACCATACTCTTTAAGCTTCTGCATTGCATCACCAAATGATCCCACACCGGGCAGGATCACCTTATCAGCATTTCTGATCACCTTGTGATCTCTTGTAATCACAGCTTCCTGTCCCAGAAACTGCAGTGCTTTATATACACTCTTTAAATTTCCTGCATCGTAATCAATAATTGCTATCATAGTGCCTCCAGAATTCAAGTTTATAAAAAGGGAGTGCAATCATTTACACTCCCTTAGTTTAGCACATATTTTTTTAAGATACAACTTTTATACTCGAGAATAACCGTAACTGTTCACGATTGCATCCAGCTTCAC
>JAEDFS010000034.1 GCA_016297895.1 Marvinbryantia sp. | reverse complement strand
GTCTGGGCCTGTGTCTGAGGCTGGGTGGGTGTAACGGTTACTTTCTTTTCCGTCTGCTTTACGGTTGTTTTTTCTGTCTGAGGCTGTGTCTGTTTCGCCGTCTCTGTCTGTTTTTCCGTTTCTTTTTTTGTTTCTGTCTGAGTTTCTGACTGTGTCTCCGTAGCCGGTTCGGTTTCCACCGGTTTTCTGCGGCAGCCTGATAAGGCTATGGTACAGCCAATCATCAAAATAAGTAAGGTGTATCCTCTTTTTTTCATGGTAATCGTTCCCCTCGTTCTGTAAATCCGACATTATCTTTAGTATAATGCAGATGGGAATGGAAATCAAGAAAAGTTCTTGATAAATTTGTTCAGGGACGCTATAATTCATCTCAGTTAGGGATTCTTTTGAACAGAGGGATTGTCAGAAAAAGAGGATGGAGGGCCTTATGGGAAGAAGAGAGTTTTTGGATACGCTGCGGATGCAGCTTCAGGGAGTCTTAAGTCCTGCGGAGATCGAAGGGCATCTGCATTATTATAATGAATATATTACGGAATCGATTGATTCCGGAAAAACAGAACGGGAGGTCATGGAAGAACTTGGAAATCCGACGATGATCGCCCGAACCCTGATCGACAGCGCACAGGCGGAGGAACGCCGGGAAGAGCAAACTTATGGAGGCTTTGGTGGTCGGGAATTTTTCGGAGATTTTGATACCCAGTCAGGAGAGTGTGATTACGGGGAAGAAGAGGCGGAAGGAAGTTTCCAGAGAAAGGTACATACCTTCCGCATCAGCCCTTTTGTGGCAAAATGGGTGATCCCCCTGGTTGTGATTCTGATTTTGTTTTTACTGCTGTCCCTTCTGGGAACGGTAGTTGCTTTCACAGCCAGATTTTTTGTCCCGATTCTGGCGGTGATCTTAGTGATCGCTATTATTAAGAGCCGGAATTAAAGCTTCCAGTTCCCTGGAGGCGGCTTCATAGGAAGTGAAAAGAATCGCATGAAGACCCAGTGCCCTGGCAGTCTGGATGTTGTCGGCGTTGTCATCGATAAAAACGGCCTCTTCCGGTCGGATGCCATAACGTTGGCACAGCTCCAGATAGATCCAGGGGCTGGGTTTGATCATTTTTACTTCATAGGAGAACAGACCGCCGTCCATCAGTTCTGTGAAGGACAGGGTCTCCCGGGAAAGTTCCCTGGGTTCTTTTCCGTAGTTGGACAGATAGTATACGTTTAATCCGGCTTTTTTCAGGCGCAGGATCCAGTCCTTTGTATAGGGAAAGGTACGCATTTCCCTATAGATCGCAAGATAGGCCTGACGGATCAGAGACTCATATCCCGGAGCCTTTAAGGCAAAACGGGCGAGAACTTCCTCTGTGGTCAGTACACCCCGGTCAAATTCCAGCCAGTCGGGATTTTGGAACATGGCCTTAGCCAGGATATTCCTGTCTTCTTCTGAAAGATCCATGGAAGCCAGGGTGGCTTTCCAGTCGAAGGAAATCAGCACTTTGCCGATATCAAAAATGACGGTTTGAATCATGGGAATCTCCTTTCTCATCGGTTTCGCTGTCTTTGGATTTCAATACACGGTGGAGCATAAGCCAGACATAGATCAGTACCGGAAGAAGGATCGAAAATCCAAGACACATTTTAAAAGCATTCTGTGCCCAGGGGGCATCGATCAGTGCCAGTACAAAAGTAGCGATTAAGAGACCTGCCAGCAGGATCAGACCGACCCAGGCCAGAATTCGTTTTTGCTTTTTCTGTTTCATGATAACGTCTCCTTTGGCGGAAGCTGTTCCATAAATTTTAAAATGGAAGGATTATTTGCCTTCCCTTCCGGAATGATGAGAAAACTCTGGATCATGGGAGCTTTAAAATCAATGAGCGGAATGGAGATCAGGGTGCCGTCATCCAGATGCTTCCGGACCAGACTTTTGGGAAGGAAGGTGTGGCCAAGTCCATCCGTCAGATAGGGGAGAAGGTGCGTCAGTTTATCAATCTCAAAGGAGAAAGAATAATTCTTTGGGAACATATCCCGGATAAAGGTACCATTGTCCTGAATCATAAAATCACAGTACAGGTAATTCACATCGGGAAGCTGGTTCTGACGGATCCCGTCACGGAATTCCTGATGTTCCGGAGAAGTAACAAGCACCAGTTCATCGGAATGGAAGGGAGTGCAGAGAAAACCTGCCTTTTTCAGAGGAATATAGGAAAACACCGCATCCAGGGTGCCGTCCTGCAGCATACGAAGCAGAGGGCCGGAGTGGTCAATGATGACTTTCACGGAGATGTCCTGATAGGTCCGGATATAATCCTGGATGGTGTGGGTCAGGTAACAGTCATATACGGTATTGACTGTACCGATGCGCAGTGTTTCGGAAAAGGTATGAAGCATGCTTAATTCTTCAATGGCAGACGCTTCCAGTGCCACGATCCTTTTTGCGTAGCTGAGAAAATGGTGTCCCTCATCGGTCAGCTCCACATTTTTACGGTTTCTTACAAAAAGCTTTTTTCCGAGCTCTTTTTCCAGCTCCATGATCCGGTTGGTGACGGTGGACTGGACGATATAATACCGGTCTGCCGTCTGGGTAAAATTCTTCAGTTCAGATAGTGTGATAAATGTTTTTAAATTCTCAATGTTCATCTTGTCCTCTTATCGATAACCTTAATCAGTAGTTGCATAAAATTCATTATACAAATTTTATATCCATCGTTATAATAAGTCAATAGATTGTTGGATTTTATGTGGAGAAAGGAGTTTTACCAATGAATAAAATAGCTACCAAAGTGACAGATCAGATGGACTTTTTTGAGGGAAACGACCCGGTTGCTTTGGCAAAACAATATGGTACCCCTGTATATGTGTATAATGAGAGAATTCTGCGGGAAAGATGCCGGGATCTGAAAAACCTGGTGACCTATCCCAAATTTGTGGTTGATTATTCTGCAAAGGCAAACTGCAATCTGGCATTTCTTCAGATTGTAAAATCAGAAGGTCTGGAAGTGGATGCCATGTCTCCAGGCGAGATCTTCATGGAGCGTAAGGCGGGTTTTGCACCTGAGGAGATCTTTTATATCTGCAACAATGTATCTGCAGAGGAAATGCAGTATGCAATCGATGCCGGTGTCCATATCAGTGTAGACTCCTTAAGTCAGCTGGAACAGTTTGGACAGATCGCTCCGGGTCATGAGGTAGCGGTACGATTTAATCCGGGAGTGGGAGCAGGACATCATGAAAAGGTGGTAACAGCAGGCAAGAAGACGAAGTTCGGCATTGAGCCCAAATATATTCCGGAAGTAAAAGCACTGCTGGAAAAATATGATCTGAAGCTGATCGGGATCAATCAGCATATTGGCTCTCTGTTTATGACAGGAGAAGCATTTGTGGCAAGTATTGCGGCACTGTTTGAAATTGCAAAACAGTTCCCGGGATTGAAATTTGTAGATATGGGCGGTGGCTTTGGAATTCCTTATAAGAAGGAATTTGATGAGGCACCTCTTGATCTGAAAGAACTGGGGGAAGCCATCGACAAGGCTCTTTATAAATTCGCAGAAGAATATGGAGAGCAGATCACTCTTCGAATCGAACCGGGACGTTATATTTCCGCTGAATGCAGCCTGATCCTCTCAGAAGTACATTCCGTAAAGCACAATCATGAAAAGAAATTTGTGGGATGTGACTGCGGATTTAATGTACTGCAGAGACCGATCATGTATGATTCCTATCATGGAATCGAGGTGTATCGGGGGTCTGATGTGAAATCAGAGCAGACAGAGACCGTAACGGTAGTCGGAAATATATGTGAGAGCGGAGATATCCTGGCAAAAGACCGGGAACTTCCTGAGATCCGTAAAGGAGATATCCTGGGAATCCTGGATGCGGGAGCATACGGTTTTACCATGGCATCCAATTATAACAACCGTCTCCGTCCGGCAGAGATCCTGATCCGGGAAAATGGAGAAGTGGTACTGATCCGGGAAAGAGAAGTGCTGGAAGATCTTCTGAGACATCAGATTGCATTGAAAAACGTATAATTTATGAGGGAAGCCTGGATGCAGGCTTCCTGTTTTTCCCATCGGGAAGAAAGAAGGCGATGACATTGAATAAGGATCTGACAGTAGGGCGGACAGATCTGGTATTATGGAAATTTTCTCTGCCCCTGCTGGGGAGTATTATTTTCCAGCAGCTTTATAATATTGCCGACAGTCTGGTAGCAGGAAAGTTTGTAGGAGAACATGCGCTGGCTGCCGTTGGCAATTCCTATGAGATCACGCTGATCTATCTGGCGTTTGCGTTTGGATGCAACATTGGATGTTCGGTGATCGTTTCCCAGTTGTTTGGAGCAAAAAGCTGGCGTGATATGAAGACTGCGGTACATACTACATTCCTTTCCAGCGGAGTGCTCTGCCTGATCCTTATGGCGGTGGGATTTTTTGGAGGTCCGGCACTTTTACGACTGATCAGAACACCGGAGGAGATCTTTTCGGATTCTCTTCTGTATCTGAATATTTATACGGCCGGGCTGATCTTTTTGTTTTTCTACAACATTGCCACGGGAATCTTTTCGGCAATGGGAGATTCCAGAACTCCCTTTCTCTTTCTGGCCTGCTCCTCCACGGCGAATATTTTTGTAGATATTCTCTTTGTGAAAGCATTTCATATGGGAGTGGCCGGGGTGGCATGGGCAACCTTCTGGTGTCAGAGTGTGAGCTGTATTCTGTCGCTGTTCTTCCTGTTTAAGCGGCTGCGGAACATAAAAACGGAAGAAAAAGCCCGCATGTTTTCTGTGAAGATCTTCAAACGGCTTGCCCTGATCGCAGTACCCAGCATTTTTCAGCAGAGCTTTGTATCTGTGGGAAATATCATCATCCAAAGCGTCATCAACAGTTTTGGCGCCAGCATTACGGCAGGATATGCTGCAGCCATTAAGCTGAATAATCTGACGATCACATCCTTCTCTACTCTGGGAAATGCCATGTCAAATTTCACGGCCCAGAATTACGGAGCCGGCAAGCTGGACAGGATCCGGGAGGGATTCCGGGAAGGACTGAAAATGATCTGGGTGGTTGCGATTCCTTTTGCGGCGATCTACTTTTTCGCCGGAAGGGAAGCGGTTCATCTGTTCATGGATCAGAGTACAGGTCTTGCCATGGATACCGGTGTTCAGTTTTTACGGATCGTTTCACCGTTCTATTTTGTAGTGGCAGTCAAGCTGATCTCCGATGGAGTGCTCAGAGGTACCAGCTGTATGCGTCAGTTTATGATCGACACCTTTGCGGATCTGATTCTGAGGGTGGTCCTGGCAATCGTATTTTCCGCCCGTTTTGGTGTGGTGGGAATCTGGTACGCCTGGCCGGTAGGATGGATCATTGGGACAATGCTGTCTGTTTATTTCTACAGAACCTGTGAGTGGAATAAAAAGAAAGGGAGAGAAACATGAAAATTCTTGTAGCATCTGACATCCATGGCTCTGCTTATTTTTGTGAGAAGCTGTTGGAGCGATATGAAGAAGAGGGAGCGGACAGGCTTCTGCTCCTGGGGGATATCCTGTATCATGGTCCCAGAAATGATCTGCCGAGGGACTATGCTCCGAAGAAGGTCCTGGCAATGTTAAATGAGAAAAAGGATGAGATCTTTGCAGTGAGAGGAAACTGCGATACGGAAGTGGATCAGATGGTTCTTGAGTTCCCGATCCTGGCAGATTATGGGCTGCTTATGATGGAAGAGAAACTGATCTACGCTACTCACGGCCATGTTTATCATGAAAACAATCTGCCGCCCATGGGAAAAGGAGGAATTCTGCTCCATGGCCATACCCATCTTTACGGTGCAAAGAGGGTGGGAGATCACCTGATCTTAAACCCGGGCTCTGTATCGATTCCCAAAGGCGGAAATCCGCCTACTTACGGGATCCTGGAAAATGGAATGTTTCTGATCAAAGAACTGGATGGAAATGTGATTGAGACAACGGAATTATAAAAAACGGCTGCGCATATGCGCAGCCGAAACTGTTTAATTGGAAACACACACGTGATTGTCATAGGCCGGTCCGCTGGGATATACATTTCCGCATTTCGGGCACTGGATATATTCGACGGTGGAACTGTTGCTTGCGGCATAATTCTGTTCCTGAGTCACGTGGGCATTGTAGGTTCCGTCTGAAACGGAGAACCACTGATAGCAGTAAGGACACTGAGCGGAATCATTTGTGCTTCCGGAATTGTCGGAAGAAGCACTTGTCGATGGCTGAGCGGCTTCTGTGGTCTGAGTGGTGCCGTAACCGTAGGTATCTGCCCAGGCCTTTTCCTGTGCCACATGAACGGAATAAACAGTGGTTCCGTCTCCGTTGGGAGCCGTAGAGATCTGATTATAACAGTATGGGCACATCTGCGTGGGATAGGTATTAGTGTTTGTATTTGTGCCAGTTGTACCTCCTGTTGTGGTACCGTTTTTTACCGTAGACGGTTTTACGGTAGTTTTTTCCGTAGAGGTTGTTTTGCTGCTGGCCGAAACGGTTTTCTTTTCCGTCGTCTTTTCGGTTGCTTTTTGGGTTTCTTTTTCCGTTGCTTTTTCTGTCTGTGTCTCTGTCTCGGTGACAGTCTGTGTCTCAGATTCTGTTTCCGCTATTTTTTTGCGGCAGCCGCAGAAGCTGGCTGTCAGACAGAGCGCCAGAATACACAGATATAAACGTTTCTTTTTCATAAGATAGATTCCTCCCTGGCATTTTGCTGCGGAATCACAGGTTCCGTGTATTTATTCTAACACTTAAAAATGGACCGGTCAACTTAAAATCCCGGTTTGACGAGAGAACGGTTTCGTAGTATAAACATAAGAGAAAATATCTCAGTGGTGGGAGAGATGAAAGATGAATCGGGATACAAGAGGAGTACTGTTTACGTTATTTGGTGGGATTTTCTGGGGATTTTCCGGAGCCTGCGGTCAGTATCTGTTTACCAATTATCACGTGGATTCGGGATGGCTGACGAATATCCGTCTGCTGGGCGCCGGTGTGGTGCTGGTTTTGCTTTCTCTGCTCAAAGACAGGGAACGAAGCCTTGGAATCTGGAAAAATAAGAGAGACGGTCTGCAGGTAATTCTGTTTGCCGTTTTTGGACTGCTGTTCTGTCAGTATGCATATCTGACGGCTATTTCCTATTCCAATGCTGGAACAGCAACGGTCCTGCAGTATCTGGGGCCGGTCCTTATTATGGCACTGGTCTGTATCCGCAGAAGAAGGCTGCCGGGTAAAAAAGAGATCACAGCGATCATACTGGCGGTGCTGGGAACATTTCTGCTGGCGACACATGGAGATCCGTCCAGTATGGTGCTCTCTCCCAGGGGACTGACCTGGGGCCTGATCTCGGCGGTCAGCCTGGCCTGCTATACACTGCTCCCGGCAGGGATCATTTCCAAATGGGGGAGCCTGGTGGTGACCGGCTACGGAATGCTGATCGGCGGAGTGGTGCTTGGAATCGGGCAGAAGGTATGGACGATCCCGGTAAATCTGGATCTGAAAGGATATCTTGCACTTGCCGGAATCGTGGTGGTAGGTACGATCTTTGCCTATACCATGTATTTGCAGGGGGTAGGAGATATCGGAGCAGTCAGGGCAAGTCTGCTGTCCAGTGTGGAGCCGGTGTCAGCCACCATGTTTTCTGTATTCTGGCTGCATACGGATTTTCAGATCATCGATCTGGCAGGATTTGTCAGTATTATGGCAACTGTTTTTTTACTGGCGAAAAGGGGTGAACAAAAATGAGAAGAGAGGTACCGGAAGAAGATCTGCGCAGGCTGTATCGTTCCTGCGATATGGTAAAGGCAGACTGCGGCGGATGTAAGGGATGTTCTGATTGCTGTCGGGGAATGGGAAATTCAGTGGTACTGGATCCATGGGATGTGTACTGGCTCTCCAGGGGATTGAACAGTTCTTTTTCAGTATTGCTGAATGAATATGTGGAGCTGAATGTGGTGGACGGACTGGTACTTCCCAATCTGAAAATGACAGGAGAAGAAGAGCGATGCAGATTTCTCGATGCAGAAGGACGCTGCAGAGTACACGGGTTCCGGCCGGGGATCTGCCGGTTGTTTCCTCTGGGACGCTATTATGAAAACAGAGAATTCCGTTATTTTCTTCAGAGCAGAGAGTGTAAGAAGGAAAACAGAACCAAGGTGAAGATCAGTAAATGGCTTGGGATACCGGATCTGAAACGATATGAGGAATTTGTCCTTCAGTGGCATGATTTCCTGGATGAGGTCATGGAGCTGCTGGATAAACAGAAAGATAACCAGCTTTCAAAAGATCTGGGTACCTATCTTTTGAATACCTTTTATGGAGAACCCTATGATCTGAAAGCGGATTTTTACGGGCAGTTTGAGGAGCGGCTTACCAGGACAAAAAAGCTGGTCCTGGTACTGGGCCGAAATTAAGAGAAAGGAAATGCAGTATGGGAAATGTAATACAGGAGAGACTGAGCGCTCTTCGAAAGCTGATGAAAGAAAAGAAAATAGATGCTTATCTGATACCCACCGATGATTTTCATGCGTCGGAATATGTGGGAGCACATTTCGCATGCAGAAAATATATGACCGGTTTTACCGGATCGGCCGGAACAGCGGTGATCTGCCGGGATATGGCAGGACTGTGGACAGACGGACGGTATTTTATTCAGGCAGAACAGCAGCTTCAGGGAAGCACGATCACTCTTCATAAAATGGGAGAGCCGGGAGTACCTGCGGTTCATGAGTTCCTTTACAGTCATCTGGAAGAGGGACAGTGTCTTGGATTTGACGGAAGAACCGTAAGTACCAAAGAGGCAGAAAAGCTGAAGATCCGTCTGGGAGAAAAAGGAGTTACCCTTGCCTGCAGCGAGGACCTGGTGGGTTCCATATGGACAGACCGTCCGCCCCTTTCCTGCGAGCCGGTAAAGGAACTGGATGTGAAGTGGACAGGAAGATCCCGCAGGGAAAAATGTGAGGACATCAGAAGGGCCATGGAAGAAAAAGGAGCCGATCTTTTTGTGCTGACCTCTCTGGATGATATTGCATGGCTCTTAAACATCAGAGGGGGAGATGTCCCCTGCAATCCGGTGGTGCTGTCCTATCTGGTGATGACCCGGGAAAAAGTGATGTTATTTGCCAATGAAAAGGCATTTCCGGATTCGGTGAAAGAAGCTCTGCATGCAGACGGAGTGACGATCCATCCTTACGATGATGTATATGAATATGTGAAAAAAACAGAGGCGGGAAAAACGGTGCTTCTTTGCAAGGAAAAGGTCAACAGCCTCCTGACAGCCTGTATTCCGACGGAAGTAAAGATTCTGGATGAGGAAAACCTGACCTTTCTTCCAAAGGCGGTCAAGAATCCGGCAGAAGTGGAAAATGAGAAAATCGCTCACATTAAGGACGGCGTGGCAGTCACAAAGTTTATTTACTGGCTGAAGAAGAATGTGGGGAAAATGACCATTACAGAGCTGAGTGCGGCGGAGTATCTGAACGGGCTGCGTGCACAGCAGGAACATTTTTGCGGGAACAGCTTTGAACCCATTATTTCTTATGGCTCTCACGCTGCCATCATCCATTATTCTGCCACACCGGAGACGGACATCCACATAGAGGCAGAGGGATTGCTTCTGGCAGATACAGGCGGACAGTATCTGGAGGGAACCACGGATGTGACCAGAACCATTGTCATGGGACCTGTGACAGAGGAGCAGAAGCTGTATTTTACGGCAGTTCTTCGTGGAACTCTGAATCTGGCTGCGGCCAGATTCCGTTACGGCTGCAGAGGCTGGAACCTGGATTATCTGGCAAGAGGCCCCTTATGGGAAATGGGAAAGGATTTCAATCATGGTACGGGACACGGAGTGGGTTATTATCTGAATGTACATGAGGGTCCCAACGGATTTCGCTGGAAAATGGTACCGGAGAGAAATGACAGTGCAGTATTTGAAGAAGGAATGATCACTTCCGATGAACCTGGGTATTATGTGGAAGGTGAGTACGGGATCCGTCATGAGAATCTCATTGTCTGCAAAAAAGCAGAGAAAAATGAGTTTGGTCAGTATATGTGCTTCGAGCATCTGACCATGGTTCCCTTTGATCTGGACGGGATCGTTCCGGAACAGATGACGGCAAGGGAAAGAGCACTTCTGAATACCTATCATCGGAAAGTGTATGAAAACATTTCCCCGTATCTGAATGGAGAAGAGAGGGAGTGGCTGAAAGAGGCAACAAGAGAAATTTAGTCTTGCAATCACAGGGGAAATGGCTCTATAATAAGTAAAACCTGTAAACGATGTTTCATGAACGAAAGAGGAGGAAGTTATGAATCAAGATGCAATTCGTGATGCCAAGAAACTTGGCCTGCCTAAGATGCTGATCTTAGGTCTGCAGCACATGTTTGCCATGTTTGGTGCAACCATTCTGGTACCGATCCTGGTGAACAGTTATTTTGTGGATGCCTGCGGAGAAGGGCTGACACAGGGACTGACCGTGTCGGTTACTTTATTCTGTGCCGGCTTCGGTACGTTGTTTTTCCATGTGTGTTCCAAGATGAAGGTACCTGCCTTTTTGGGATCGTCCTTTGCATTCCTGGGCGGGTTCTCTACCGTAGCTCATCTGGATGCAGGAATGTATGCGGCAATGGGGGCAAATGAAAAAGCAGCCTATGCCTGCGGTGGTGTGGTAGTAGCAGGTCTGCTGTACCTGATACTGGCACTGGTGATCAAGCTGGTAGGAGTAAAACGGGTCATGAGATTCCTGCCGCCGGTGGTGACAGGTCCGGTCATTATCTGTATCGGTCTCAGCCTGGCATCTTCCGCCATCGGAAATGCTTCGACAAACTGGTTCCTTGCGCTGGTGGCTCTGGCAGTGATCATTGTATTCAACATCTGGGGCAAAGGAATGTTCCGTATTATTCCGATTCTTATGGGAGTGGTGATCTCCTATGTGGTTGCGGTGATCATGAATGCAGTGGGAATGACTAATCCGGATGGTTCCGCTATTTTAAGTTTCGCATCAGTGGCAGAGGCAGGCTGGGTAGGACTTCCTCCGTTCCAGTTCTGTAAATTTGACATCACTGCGATCCTTGTCATGGCTCCCATTGCCATTGCTACCATGATGGAGCATGTGGGAGATATGTCTGCAATCTCTGCGACAGTTGGAGAAAATTTCCTGGCAGATCCCGGTCTTCACAGAACACTGATGGGAGACGGTCTTGCAACTGCACTTGCCGGACTGGTAGGCGGACCTGCAAATACCACTTACGGAGAGAATACCGGAGTTCTGGAACTGAGCAAGGTGTATGATCCCCTGGTGATCCGTATTGCAGCTGTATTTGCAATTATCGTAAGCTTTATCCCCAAGGTATCTTCCGTTATCAGTACCATGCCGGCTTCTATCATCGGAGGCGTCAGCTTCATGCTTTACGGTATGATCTCTGCGATTGGTGTAAGAAACATTGTGGAAAATAAAGTGGATCTGACAAAGTCAAGAAATCTGATCATTGCAGGTGTGATCTTTGTATGTGGTCTTGGTTTTTCAAACGGAATCACATTTACGGTAGGCGGTACATCCATCACTCTGACAGCTCTGGCTATTGCAGCCATTGCAGGAATCGTGCTGAACATCATCCTTCCGGGAAATGATTATGAGTTTGGTGTAAATGAAAAAGGGGATGAATACAGAGGAATTCATCAGTAACATATCATAAAAAAAGAGGAGTGCTGCAAAAGCGGCATTCCTCTTTTTCGATGTGCGCCCGTAATTCAAAAGCTGTTTACGCAGATTTCGCAGCAGACTCATACCTAAAGCTGCTCCAGTGCATATTCCATGGAATGCTCCAGATGCGTTTTCATCAGGTCGGCGGCTTCCCGGATCCGGCCCTCGCAATAGGCATGATAAATGTCCGTATGCATCCGGTTGATCTCTTTCTGGGGCTGCAGCTTTGTTTCGTAAAGATTGGAAAAGATCGTCAGCTGGCTGCGAAGCTTCTCAGCTGCATGTGTCAGCCGGGTGTTGGAGCAATAGTCATAAAACAGTAAATGAAACCGGTCTGAATATTCGATCCACCGGGAGATCTCTTCCGGAAGAAGCAGTTCTTTTTTCTCGATCACGCTGGTCTGGGAAATGATGGTATCCAGTTCCCGACAGATGAGCTCCCTTTTGGGAAAAGCTTCCGAATACAGGATGGCGAGCCGGTCCAGATCGCCCATAAACTGGTACAATTCTGTCAGATCCTTTTTGCTCAGGGAGATTACATTGACTCCCACATTGGAATAATAATTTACCAGCCCATCCTCTGTGAGACGTGTCAGTGCTTCCCGGATAGGAGTGGAACTGACTTCAAACCGGGTCTGCAGGTTTTTCAGGGTCAGTTTTTCGCCCATGGGTATTTTCCGGTTCAGAATATCGGAGCGGAGGATCTGATAGATCTGTTCGGAAAGTGTAGATTTATTTAAAGTCATTGGCAGATTCCCTCTTATTTTTCATTTGATTCTATCTTATCGGATAAAAATGAAATGTCAAGCGGTTTTATATTTTGCAAAATGCAAAATATTTATTGCAAAACTGTATAAAAAATGATAAACTATCAACAGTTTAAAGCTTTAAAGACATAAAGTAATAAGAACGAGGTGATGCAATGAGGGATGAAGAGCTGCTGAAAGAGCTGACACAGCTCTGGGGCGTTGCCGGATATGAAAAAGAGGTCCGCAGATATATCGAAGAAAAAGCGGCGCCTTATGCAGATGAAATGATTACAGATGCCATTGGAAATCTCATTGTGCTGAAAAAGGGCAAGCAGGGACCGGATTCTAAGAAGATCATGTTCGCAGCCCATATGGATGAGATCGGATTCATGGTGAAGACCATTGAGGCGGATGGAAGACTTAGGGTCTGCAACCTGGGATGGAACTGGACAGCATCCGCATACAACAGCCGTGTGCGTTTCCGAAACGGAGTGAACGGAGTGGTAAGCTGTATGGGACCTATCGAGGAAGCCGGCAATAAAGCGGGAAAGCTTTATATCGATATCGGAGCTACTTCCAGAGAAGATGCTCAGCAGTATGTACACCTTGGAGATGCCTGCGGGTATCTTGGAGAATACATGGAACTTACCAATGACCGGATCTGTGCCAAGACTCTGGATAATCGGATCGGATGTTATCAGCTTCTGGAGGCTCTGAAGGAAAATGACGGCACATATCCGAATGATATTTACTATGTGTTCTGCGTGCAGGAGGAGCTGGGATGCAGGGGCTCGAAGGTGGCAGCGGAGAGGATAAAGCCGGATATCGGTGTGGCTGTGGATATCTCTCCGGCCCACGATTATCCCTGTGACCTGGAGGGCAGCAATGCACTGGATGAGGGGATCGGCATTAAGATCTGTGATCCTTCCGTTGTCTGTGATGAAGATGTAGTAGCAGCCATGATCTGCTGCTGCGAGAAGAACGGAATCAAATATCAGAGGGAAGTCATCGATCAGGGCGGCACGGATGCTTCCAGTATGAATCTGTCAGGAACAGGCGTGAAAGCAGGAGGAATCGTGGTGGTGACCAGATATCCCCACTGTCAGAGCGCTGTTGCCTCCAAAAAAGATATTGAAGCCGGAGTGGATCTGATCAATGCATTTTCCAGACTGACGGATTTATGAGGAATGCAGGATGAAGACGATAGTTTTAAATCATACAGACATTCTGACCATGAATGACGGTCCGTCGGTCCGGCACGGGGATATTTGGATCTGTGACGGAAAGATTCAGAAAATGGATCTGTATGAGAAAGACAAACGAAAGCCGGATGCAGAACGGGCGGAGGACAGGGATACAGAGGTGATAGATTGCAGCGGCTGTGTTGTTATGCCGGGACTGATTGATTCCCATGTCCATTATGACGAAAGTTATATGGGAGATTTTTTCCTGGCATCCGGAGTGACTTCTGTCCGAAATATGAGAGGATTTGAGGGACATGCCAAATGGAGAGAGGAAATCCTTGCCGGCGAAAGGCGAGGACCCTATCTTTATTCCAGTGGTCCGGTGTACGACGGGGAAGATCCTACGATACCGGACAATGATAATGTGATCATCCTTACGGAAGAAGATGTGGAAGAGGCGATCCGCTATACAAAGAGTCACGGTTTTCTGTGGATGAAGACCTATCCTTCCATTGAACCGGAGCTTTACCGGTATCTGCTGAAGAGGTGCCGGGAGGAAGGACTTCCGGTATGCGGGCATATGACGAAGAAGATGGATGACAAGATTCTGGCAGATGAGGGATATATCTGCTGTGAACATACCAGCTCCCTTCCTTCGGATCCGGAGACGATCCGTTATCTGGCAGAGAGCGGCATGTGGTTCTGTCCCACTCATGTGGTCTGTGAGACTCTTCCCGATTATGTGTGGAACGGCAAACAATTAAAGGATCTGCCCCATTACATGGATCTGCCCGAGTGTATCCGGACTGAGTGGGAAGAATCGAACAGGGTGATCATTGCCAATTACCGAAAACTGAATGTGCATCCGGATTTTCAGACCATCATTGACAGGGGAAAGACGTTCCTGAAGTATTCTAAGAGGATTATGGCCGGAACAGACTGTGCTTATCCGGGAATCGTACCCGGATTTGCCATGGCAGATGAACTGGAAAAGCTGGTTCAGGTGTATGGGATGACAATCTATGATGCGCTGTGTGCTGCCACCTGTTATCCGGCAGAGCATATGGGGATTGAGAGACAAAAGGGCAGGATCCTGCCCGGAATGGATTCCGATCTGGTGGTGCTTGAAGGAAATCCTCTGGAGAATGTGGGAAATGTCCGCAGAGTAAAATGGGTCTTTCAGGGAACCAGGTTTTGGGCAAAAGAAGCTTTACAGCAGTATCTTGCTGCTGATGGCAAATTAAAAAAAGAGGAAATAGAATTTACGAAGAGAGGAGAATTACAATGAAAAAGGCACTTGCTTTGCTGGCTGCGGCCTGCACCTTTACGATGGCATTTTCCTTTGGCGCATGCGCAGAGGAGACATCAGGAAAAACAGATCTGGTAATTGCGGTTGATGCGGATGTGGATACCCTGCACCCCACTGATTTTTCCACCACAGTAGAAATGAATATTCTGAATCAGCTTTATGACACTCTGATGTATTTGAATCCGGACGGCAATCATGAGCCGGAGCCGAGAATCGCAGAAAGCTATGAGATCAGTGAGGATGGGCTGGACTATACCTTCCATCTCAGAAATGATGTGACGTTCCATGATGGTACACCGGTTACCGCAGAGGACGTGGTATTTTCCATTGAACTTTATAAAAATTCGGAATATCAGGGATCACAGATTTCCATGTTAAGCAGTGTGGAGGCAGTGGATGATGCGACGGTAGTATGCCATCTGGATACCCCGTATGCACCGTTTTTAAAGGGAATTCTTTCTCCCTACATCTGTTCCAAAGCTTATTATGAAGCAGATCCGGAAGCATTTGTGAACAGCCCGGTGGGAAGCGGCCCGTATAAATTTGTAAGCCGTTCCACAGGAAGCAGCATCGCACTGGAGGCAAACGAGGAGTATTACCGCGGAGTTCCCACGATCAAACAGATTAGTTTTGAAGTCATTCCTGATACTGCTACCAAGGCAATTGCTCTTCAGACAGGTGAGGTTGGATTTGCGGAGATCGATTCTTCGGTCCTGGCACAGCTTGAGGCAAATCCTCAGATTACGGTT
Organism: Marvinbryantia sp.; assembly: GCA_016297895.1. Classification (GTDB taxonomy): domain Bacteria; phylum Bacillota; class Clostridia; order Lachnospirales; family Lachnospiraceae; genus Marvinbryantia. The sequence continues at coordinate 3,137 of JAEDFS010000034.1, read as the reverse complement.
ACGGAAGTTCCCACCTCCAGTTTCTGCTATGTTTCCATGAACCTGGAAAAAGAACCCTTTGACAATGTGCTGGTGCGTCAGGCTATCAACTATGCCATCAACAGAGAGAATCTGGTAGCTGTATGCTATGACGGAGAAGCAGAAGTGAACTCCAATATCTGTGCAAAGAGCAGAAGCGGATATTCGGATGACCAGCTCCAGTACACCTATGATCCGGAGAAGGCAAAAGAGCTTCTGGAAGAAGCAGGTATTACCACTCCGTATAACCTGGGAGAAATCCTTGCTGCAGAAAAATACTCCAATCTGGCTACGGTTGTTCAGAATGACCTGAAGGCAGTGGGTCTGGATGTTACCATTTCTGTAAAAGAGTTTAATGCCTACATTGATGACCTGACCAGCGGAAATTATTCCATTACCGCTCTGAATATGACATTGGAGGGTGATACCCAGAATCTGGAGATGGCATTTATCACAGATTATATCGGAACTGCCAACAATGCAAGATATTCTGATCCTGAGATGGATGAGCTGTTTAACCAGACCAGAAGCGAGACAGATGCAGATAAGAGACTGGAACTCTTTGATCAGATCTTTACCAAGGCCCAGGAGGAAGCAATCTATGCGGTACTCTGCAACCCGCTGACCTTGTATGCTTACAATTCGGGTCTGAAATGTCCGGAATTTGCCTTTGAGGGTAACTATTTCGTATATGATTTTGCCTGGTAGAAAAGGCAGTGATTAAAAAAGGAAGCGGAGGGGCCCACCTCCGCTTTTTTAGAGAAAGGGGCAGTTGTCTGTATGACAAAATATGTTGTGAAAAGAATTTTGTATATGATTCCCGTTCTGCTTGGGGTGGCATTTCTGGTTTTTACCATACTGTCTCTGACCCCCGGGGATCCGGGATCTATCATTCTGGGAATTACGGCAAAACCGGAGGATATCGCAGCTCTGAATGCGGAGTTTGGTTATGACCAGCCGTTTTTTGTCCGTTTTTTTCAATACATCGGAGATATCCTGTTTCATTTTGATCTGGGAACATCCTATTCCACACGCCAGCCTGTGATCGACACCATCCTGGCCAGGTTCCCCAATACCCTTGTTCTGGCACTGCTTTCTATGTGTGTGTCTTCTCTGATCGGAATTTCTCTGGGAATCTTCTCGGCGGTACGTCAGTATTCCGTAATGGATCATGTCTGTGTAGTTGTGGCACTGGTGTTTGCTTCCATGCCGGGCTTCTGGCTTGGACTGATGCTTCTGATCCTGTTTTCATTAAAGCTTGGGTGGCTGCCCTCTTTTGGTGCAAGTTCTCTTCGTCATTTTATCCTCCCTACGCTGACGGTCTCTCTGACATCTGCGGCGGGACTGCTCAGGTTGACCCGGTCAGCCATGCTGGAAACCATCCGTCAGGAATATATCCGTACGGCAAAGGCAAAGGGTGCTTCCAATAAAAGAGTCATCTGGAAACATGCGCTGAGAAATGCATTGCTGCCTGTGGTTACCACACTGGGCGGCGGTTTCGGAGCTTCTCTGGGCGGTGCGATCATTGCGGAAACGGTTTTTGCCATGCCGGGTATGGGGACACTGATGACTACGGCAATCCGACAGAAGGATATCCCCACAGTGATGGGTGCGACACTGTTTCTGGCGGTATTGTTCAGTTTTGTCATTTTGTTTGTGGATATCCTCTATGCGTTTATTGATCCCAGGATCAAAGCAAAATACCAGAATGGAGGTAAGAAACGTGAATAAGAGCAGAAAACATGCGCAGCTTGCCGAATTCTGGAGGCGCTACAGAAAAAATAAGACAGCCGTACTGGGACTTATTCTGTTGATCGCAATTGTAGGAATGGCATTATTTGCAGATCTTATCGTTCCTTATGAAAAATGTATTGAGCAAGTGGGGATCGAACGGCTTCAGGGGCCGAGTACCGCACATTTTTTTGGCACGGATGAATACGGAAGAGATTTGTTCGCAAGGATTGTTCACGGATCCAGGTATTCGCTTCTGATTGGTCTGGCCACCAGTCTGATGGCACTGGTGATCGGTGCAGTGCTTGGGGCAAGTGCCGGATACTTTGGCGGAGTAGTGGACAATGTGATCAGCCGTATCATCGATGTGTTTATGTGTGTCCCGCCGATCCTGCTTTCCCTGGCAGTGGTGGCAGCACTGGGAACAAATTTAAGAAATCTGATCATTGCCATTACCGTTTCCTGTATCCCGGGAAATGTGCGGCTCATCCGGTCGGTGGTGCTGACGACAGCGGAGCAGGATTATGTGGAGGCTGCAAAATCCTATGGTACCTCCAATGCCAGAATTATTTTCCGGTATGTTCTTCCCAATGCGATGGGACCCATCATTGTCAACACGACCATGAGTATCTCAGATATGATGCTGTCTGCGGCGGGGTTAAGCTTTATCGGCATGGGAATACAGCCGCCATCTCCGGAGTGGGGCGCACTGCTTTCCAACGCACAGACCTATCTGTTTTCCGCTCCATATATGCTGCTTTTCCCGGGAATGTTTATTCTGCTTTCGTCACTGGCATTTAATCTGGTGGGAGACGGACTGACAGATGCACTGGATCCCAGGCTTCGAGATTAAGGAGGACGATCATGGAAGAGATTTTAAAAATCGAGGATTTATCCATTATCTATAAAACAGATCTGGAAACGGTATATGCGGTAAACGGCATCAGTTTTTCCCTGAAACAGGGAGAGACCATGGGGCTGGTGGGAGAGACCGGTGCAGGAAAAACCACCACGGCTATGGGAATCATGGGGCTTCTTCCGGAACGGACGGGAAAGGTGACTTCCGGAAAGATCCTGTTTGAGGGCAGGGATATCTGCACCATGAAGGAACAGGAACTGGAGCATGTGAGAGGACAGAAGATCTCCATGATCTTTCAGGATCCCATGACTGCTTTGAATCCGGTGCTTACAGTGGGCAGCCAGATCGGAGAGGCATTGTATCTTCACAATACGGAAGAGCTTTCCCAAAAAGAGATCGAGAAAAAAGTGGAAGAGACCCTGGAAATGGTTGGAATCCCAAAAGAAAGAAAAAATGAGTATCCCTATCAGTTTTCCGGAGGAATGCGCCAGAGAGTGGTGATCGCCATTGCTCTTGTCTGCAACCCCGG
>JAEDFS010000095.1 GCA_016297895.1 Marvinbryantia sp. | reverse complement strand
TTTTTGTCCTGCAGGAATCCGGGAGTTCATCAGACCAGGGAAGAAGCTTCCTGATCTCGTCTTTATGTTCCTCCGGGAACGGACCAAGATCTTTCATCTTCTCAAGAAGATATGTCAAATAATTGTATGGTTTCAATCCATTCAAAATAGCTGTTTCTGTAATACTGTATATTGTGGCACTGGATTCAGCTCCTTTGATGCTTTTTGAAAACAGCCAGTTGCGGCGGCCTATGGCAAAATTTTTTATTGCCCGCTCCGCTGCTGAGTTGTCTATAGAAAGATGTCCATCCTCTATATACCTGCGCAGATATTTTTCCTGATTCAGAGTATATAATACAGCTTCCCCTATCCGGGAAGAACGGTCAACTGCATCCTCCAATGTGTGAAGCCATGCGAAGAAAGCCTCCAGAAGCGGTTTTGACTGCTTCTGACGCTCGATGTATTTTTCCTCCGGTGATTTATCACGGATCAGTTCCTCTATCTTGTAGAGCATCCCGATCCGGGCCATCGCCTGATATGCGGTTGTTTCCTTCAGCTGCTCTTTCGTAAAGTCCTTCTTCATGATCGTAAGACATTCATCAAATCTCCTTCGGGCATGGGCAAAGCAGCCTGTCACCGTAATGCTTTCCGGAAGATTGTGGTACGCCTGGTAACCATCACAGGTAAGGTAGCCCTGATAGCTGTCTCCCAGGAATTCCAGTGGATGATACCCGCCCCTGGTCCTTTCATACTGGAACAGGACCATTCTGGGATGCCCGCTGTATTCATCCGTCATATATACCCACATCCAGTTCTGGGTGGATGCCTGCTGTTCCGGCTCATCCAGCACCTGGACCCTGGTCTCATCGCAGTGGGCATACCTGCACCGGAGGAATTCCTCCTTCATCAGATCATATACCGGCTGAAGGTACCGCTGGCCACACAGGATCATCCAGTTCGCCATTGTCTTTGTGCTGAGGTTCAGGTCATACCTTGCGAATTCACGCTCCTGACGGGCCAGGGGCATGCCGTTCACATACTTTGCATTCATGATCCCTGCAACCAGGGATGGGGTTGCGATGCTCCCCTTCAGAAGCGGTATGTCCTTTTCAGGCCGTACCATCTTACCGCAGTCCGGGCAGCTGTAGACATAGGTGATCTCTTCCACCACCTCAAAGTGTGCAGGAATAAATTTTAATGTTTTTGTAGACTCTGTCGTCACCACTTTATATTTTTTACCACAGTCCGGGCAGTACCGGTCAGAACCTTCCAGCTTATGCTCGATCACTTCGGCAGTTGGGAAGGCAGAAAGATCTTCTTCCTTTTTTCCTTTTCTTTTCTTCCGCTTGTAAGAGGAAGGATGGACCTCCTCCATTTCCGGTTCAGCAGCCTCCGGATCCGACTCCTGCTCAGCTTCATTGAAGAGATTCATCTGGACATAGCCGTCCTGATATTTTTCACTGGAACTGCCAAACTGTTTCTTCCGGGCAAGTGTCAGTTTATCTGATAAAAGAGCGTTCAGGAATTCCAGCTCATGTACTTTTTCTTCCAGGATCTTCTGCTTTGCTTCCAGTTTTGTCTGGTGCTCCTGCATAAGCTTTAAGGCCTGTGCAAGATTTTCCCGGCTCATGTTCTTCAATTGTTCATCTGTAAAGATCGGCTGCATCCCTGTGTCCCCCATGTTGTGTCTGATATATGGATATGATATCACAAATCAGTATCGTTTTCGAGGAAAAACTGTCTTTGCGCATAGAGGAAAAACAGCTGGAAATATGCAGAATTTCGTGCTTTTGCGGATTGACAGGACAATATCCTGGTCATACCACGATCTTTGGATGGTGTTCTTCAAATGCCCCTTTCGGATTGATGGACAGACCGTCACAAAGCCAGTGTATTTCTCTTAGTGTTACCTGTTTCAGTTCGTCCGGCGTATCCGGCCAGTGGAAAGAGTCACGGTCAAGGCGTTTCATCAGTATCCAGAAACCCGATCCATCCCATTGGAGTATCTTGATAGAAGTGCGTCTGCGATTGCAGAATGCGAACATGCACCGGGAATAAGGATCCAGATGGAATTTCAGTTTGATGATGGCCGCCAGACCATGGTAACTCTTCCGTAAATCAGTAACACCACAAGCCAGGTAGACCGTGGTACCGCCTGCCAGTTCAAGCATACGGCTTCAGAATGCTGACCAGTGAAGCCAGCAGTTCAGTCGGGCACCCGGCAGAGATCTCAATGCGGATGCTATTAAGAAAGAAAGTAACTGGTGCATGGTCATAGGATGTTTTGGAAAGCTCACTTTCGGAAGGAAGACGTGCGAAGACAGGTTCCTGCTGTCCCATGGATTCAGATCTGTCAGGATTCAGTTTTCTGATCCAATAGCTGAGCGTAGAGAGTGGGAGCTGATTCCGGCAACACCATTCCTTACGGGTCAGACCGCTCTCCTGAAAATCCTGTATACGGCCAGACCATAACTTATCTTTGGTGATTGATTCATTTGTATCCATAATCTTTATACCTCCATTATTTGGAGAATATTGTATCAGAAAAAAATATACAATTTAAGGTACGGGTTTTTTCCTACTTACGGTAAATCTCATCAAGATTCCCTGGAGTCGGGTGTGGATGCGGCTGGTTGCCGTGGATGACCGGGCGTACTTTATGCCCTGGTAGCAGCATTCCGAATTGTCATGGGCGCTCATTATTTGACAGACACGATCGTGGGCTTTGCGGTAGGATTGATTATGCTTGCCGGGTTATGCCACATTTTGTTCCCCACACATAGTAGAATGCCCAAAGTGAAATCATAAAGCAGAGCATGTCCTCCTATCGCAACTGAAGCATGTGCGGTGGAAAATGGTCTGGAGGAAGTTAAATCGACGTCTAAAATACATCAAAAAGAGCATAAAAAAGCAGGAATTGCGAAAGGAGAAAATTAAAATGCTTATCATTATTTTACGTTGGATTGCCGTACTTGCACTTGCTTTTATAGCCGGAAAGCTGATGGCAAAAATTAAAATGCCATCCATCCTGGGATGGCTGATTGTCGGTATGATATTCGGTCCTCATGCCATAAACCTGATGCCGCAGATTGTTCTGTCTGCGGGCTGGTATAAAACCATAATCATGTGGATGCAATGTGCCTTTGGTGTCATGCTGGGCTCTGAGCTCATATGGAGTAAGTTAAAAACCTCCGGCAAGGCATTGGTTCTTACAACGCTGGCACAGTCTCTGGGGACTTTCGCTGTTGTATCTCTTGCTTTCGGAATCATTTTTGCCTTTACAAAGGTACCGATTTACCTTGCCTTCGTCTTTGGTGGAATTGCCCTTGCTACCGCACCGGCACCTGCCTTATCCATTGTCAATGAATTTCACGCAAAAGGTCCTGTTACTGATACATTGCTGCCAATGACGATATTGGATGACGTCGTAGGAATCGCCGTCTTTTTTACTGTAAATTCCCTGATTGCGCGGGCTGCTTCCGGCGGTTCTCTTCCGTTATACATGATTCCGGTCATGATTTTTCTACCGGTTCTAATCGGTGTAGTCGTTGGATTTCCTACCGGTCTGCTCTTAAAAAAGGCAAAAGGCAAAGCCGCTAATCTGGCTGTATTGCTTGGTGGTATTACCGCTACCATGGTAATTGGCTGGCTGCTTAATACCTATCTTCTTTCCGGTGTCACGCTGAATTATATGCTGATGGGTGTATCGTTTTCGGCAGTCTTTTCCAATATGATTACATCGGAACAGTTGGAAGATATCAACCGCTATTTTGCACCTATCCTCGGTATCTCTTTGCTCACAGCTATCGTTGATTTGGGTGCCCCGCTTGACTATCATCTGATTCTGGGCGCCGGATTATATACCTTTATCTATATTGCAGCGCGTGCCTTCGGAAAATACTTTGGTGCAAAATGCGGTGCAACGTTTACTCATATGTCTGATACCGTACGAAAATATCTCGGGCTGACCTTACTGCCCCATTCCGGTGTTTCCCTCGTATTTACCGGAATTATCTGTTCAACCTTAGCATCTGCGCCGGAATTGGTACAGATTGTACAGGGTACCATTGCAGCGGCAGCTGTCATCAATGAATTTATTGCCGTAATTGCTGCCAAAAAAGGATTTGAACTTGCAGGAGAAATCAAAAAAGTATAGTAAAACCGTCACAAAAATGGACTGCCAAAGTTTTCATAAACTGTGGCCGTCCTTCTTTTTTTCTATTATTATCTTTCGCAATGGCTCAAATCTCAGTGATTTTAGTATCCCCTCAACCTATACGCTCACTTATATGCAATTGTAGCAACTTGTCTGAGAATTTTTGATTTATTGGAACAGATTCCCCTGTGAAAAATCCTTCCATTGTTTGTCCCAGAGTAATTGTTCCCCTAGACAAAATCCATAGACTGTACTGAACGGTGTTATCAATTTGTTATCAAAAAACTGTTATCAGTCAAAGATTCTCGTAATATCCTGATACCGGTTGATTACTCGATAA
>JAEDFS010000094.1 GCA_016297895.1 Marvinbryantia sp. | reverse complement strand
CGCTGTTTCTAAGAGCCTGAACAAATCCTTTGCCGTCCGTATTCTCTCCAAAGAGGCGATCCTCTTTTACAACGATGGTATTTACAGCTCCGATGATACGGGCAGCCGGGGAAAGTTCGTCCAGATAGGGAAGAACATTGATCTTATGGGGCATAGTGAGGTTCATGCCTTTCATATGTAAGGCATGAATAGACTTCATGGCGTCAGGGAAATCTTCTTTGGTAACCTTCAGGGTAAGGTAGCGGTAATTCAGGCCACAGGCAGCAAAAGCAGCTTCTTCCATAACACCGGTGGGATTGCCCTCTACCGGATCTCCGAATACACCTACAATTTCAGAACGATAATTTTTTGACATCTGACTGTCTCCTTTCTACTGTTTTTTTCAGACTATCACAGAAAGAAGAATTCAGCCAGTGAATTTTGAAAAATCTGGAATTTCCGGAAAATTTTGTGAAAGTATACAGATTGACAAAACGCCGGAAGCAGTATATAGTACTTTGAAGACCAAAGGAAATACCGGAATAATACGATATACTAATAGGAAGAGAAAGGAATAAAAAATGGCAATCCGTATTATTACAGATTCCGCAGCAGATTATTCTGTGAAGGAACTGGAGAAGAGAAACGTTACCTGTGTACCCATGTCTGTCACATTTGACGACGTGACCTATCTGGATGGAGTGGATCTGACGAAAGAGGAATTCTTTGAACTGCTGATCAGCCAAAATGAGTTCCCTACCACATCCCAGCCTTCGCCTACCAGTTTTCTGGATTGCTTTGAGGAGGCAAAGCGGGAGGGAGATACGGTGATCGCAGTATTGATCTCCGGAGCTTTAAGCGGAACGATCCAGAGTGCCATGCTGGCAAAGAGTATGGCAGAATATGAGAATATCTACATTATCGACAGCAAAACGGCAACACTGGGCATGCGCATTCTGGTAGACCGGGCTGTTGTAATGAGAGAGCAGGGATGCGAGGCTGAAGAGATCGTGGAGGAGCTGGAACGGTTAAAGAGCCGGATACGGATCTATGCCGGTCTGGATACCTTAGAATATCTCTGCAAAGGCGGCCGCCTCTCAAAGTACCAGGCAAATATCGGAAATCTGGTGAATTTAAAACCTGTAGTCAAGGTAACCACTGAGGGCGGAGTAGAGGTATATTCCAAACAGATCGGTATGCGTCATGCTTACAAACAGATTGCAAAGATCATGGAAGAAGACAGACCGGATGAGACTTATCCTGTCTATTATCTCTATTCCTATGATAAAAAGAATTGTGTCGGTTTTATCCAGTCCCTTCAGAAAAAAGGACTTGATTTTGGAACCCCCAAGATCCGGGGTATCGGTCCCACTATCGGAGCCCATATCGGACCGGGGTCATTTGGCGTCGTATATGTGAAATAAGCGGTATGGCTATCTTCCTGAGTCTCAGCATAATTCCGGAATGTTGTAGATTTTGTGAATCCGGTGGCTGGCCTTGCATTCCGGGAGCGGTTCCTGTATAATAAAAACATTGATCAGGAAAACAGACAGTGATACATGAACAGGAAGTATAAGATAAGAGGTTATGGAATGAAGAAGATGGGAATACCCATGCTGGCGTTGTGCTGTGTAACCGCAGTCTGTATCGTCACAATGGAAACAAAACAGGCAGACGCATATGATGTCTATGAGGAGACAGCTGAGATCACCTGGGAAACGGAAAACTACGAACCGGCTCCGGAAAACTACGAACCGGCTCCGGAAAACTACGAACCGGCTCCGGAAAACTACGAACCGGATCCGGAAAACATCGAATCGCAGATTGAAATGACAAATTATGACTATGATGAAGAAAACTATGTATCCATACGAAATTCCTGGAAAAAGACGCTTCTGGAGGATTATACGATTTTGACCCGGGAGGATGCAGAGAAGGATTTTCAGCTTTTTGCAGTTAGTCAGCTCCCGGAAACGATGTATCTGGATGTGCCGGAAGTACTTCAGAATCCGGAACTTCCCACAGGATGTGAATCGGTGGCACTTACAATGGCATTGATGTTTGAAGGGTTTGATCTGGAAAAGACAACGATTGCCAGAGAATTTCTGATCTACAATCAGGAAACAGATAATATGGCAGTGGGTTATATAGGAGATCCCTTTAGCAATGAGGGAGCCGGATGCTTTGCACCGGCTATTGCCGGAACGGCGGTCTGCTTTTTTGAGGATCAGGGCTACGACTATGAGGCCTATGATATCTCCGGTACAGAATTTGAGGAGTTGCTGTCCTATGTGGCGATCGGACGGCCGGTGATCGTCTGGGGAACGATGTATATGGAAGAACCGGAATTTACCGATACCGTGACGGAGTATAACGGCAAAGTGTACAGATGGTATATGCAGGAGCATTGTATGGTTTTATCCGGATATGATCTGAAGACACAGACCGTTGTGATCAATGATCCTATGGAGGGGATCGTAACCAGAGATCTGGCGGAATTTCAGGCTATCTATGATAAGACAGGGCAGAATGCAGTCGTGTTAAAATCGGTTTCTTAATTAATTGTTAAATAATGGACAGGGCCATTGACGGCAAAGAGTCTTCCACTTATACTAAAACTGTAAATTGAATGTTTGAAAAACATGTATGGGGCGGAAGAAGTATGAATATTTTATTTTTTTTGAAACCGAAGAATGAAGTGGCTTTTTTGTATGAGGATTATACCCTCAGACAGGCACTGGAGAAGATGGAGTATTATAAATATACGGCGGTTCCTGTAATCAACCGACAGGGCAATTACATAGGAACTCTTAATGAAGGAGATCTTCTCTGGGATATCAAGGAACGCAATATGCAGGATCTTCAGAAAGCGGAGGAGATTCCCTTAAGCTCTGTCAGCAGAAGATGGAATAATGAACCGATTAATGTCAACTGCGAGATAGAAGATCTGTTTATGACAGCCATGAACCAGAATTTTGTTCCGGTGATCGATGATAATCAGATATTTATCGGGATCATTACCAGAAGAGACATTATTCAGTATTGTTACCAGCTTTTTCAGAAGGAATGTGAAGAGGAAGAACGGCAGTAACGTTCTTCTTTTTTCGACAGGTTCCGGGCACTTTGCAGTGATAAAGCGTTGACAAAAAACAGGTTAATTGATAGAATAAATACAGTTTTTGTAAAGGGGAAAGGTATATGAATCAGAGAGTATTATCAATGCTGGTAGACAATACCTCCGGTGTGTTAAGCCGTGTGGCAGGTCTTTTCAGCCGGAGAGGATATAATATTGACAGTCTGACTGTCGGCGTGACAGCAGATCCCAGATATTCCCGTATGACAGTTGTTGTAAATGGTGATGAACAGATCCTGGATCAGATCACCAAGCAGGTAGCCAAGCTTCTGGATGTGGTTGATGTGAAGGTCCTGAAGGCCGGCGAGAGTGTGAACCGTGAGCTGATAATGGTGAAGGTTCGAGCAGACGCAAAGGATCGTCAGGGAATCAATGCGATCTGTGACATTTTCCGTGCAAAGGTAATCGATGTGGGGAAGGATTCCATGATCATTGAGCTGACCGGAGAACAGTCCAAGCTGGCAGCATTTATGGAACTGATGGGAGACTATGAGATTCTGGAACTTGCCAGAACCGGTATCACCGGTCTGTCCAGAGGAGCAGATGATATCCGTTATCTGTAGGAAACGGAAACATGAATCAGGGCTAGAGGGTAAGACCTTTAACAAATACACAATGGAGGAGTAATTAAAATGGAAGCAAAGATTTATTATCAGGAAGATTGTAATCTTTCTCTGCTGGAGGGAAAGACCATTGCAATTATTGGTTACGGCAGCCAGGGACATGCGCATGCGTTAAACGCAAAAGAGTCCGGATGCCATGTCATCATCGGTCTGTATGAGGGCAGCAGATCCTGGAAGAAAGCAGAAGAGCAGGGATTTGAAGTATATACTGCAGCAGAAGCAGCAAAGAGAGCAGACATTATCATGATTCTGATCAACGATGAAAAACAGGCTGCTATGTATAAGAAGGATATCGAGCCGAACCTGGAAGAAGGCAATATGCTGATGTTTGCTCACGGCTTCAATATTCATTTCGGATGTATCGTACCGCCTGCAAATGTGGACGTTACTATGATCGCACCGAAGGGACCGGGACATACTGTAAGAAGTGAATATCAGGCTGGCAAGGGTGTTCCCTGTCTGGTAGCTGTTCATCAGGATGCAACCGGAAAGGCACTGGACAAGGCTCTGGCATATGCACTGGCTATCGGCGGAGCAAGAGCAGGTGTTCTGGAAACTACCTTCAGAACAGAGACAGAGACAGACCTCTTTGGAGAGCAGGCCGTTCTCTGCGGTGGTGTATGCGCACTGATGCAGGCTGGTTTCGAGACTCTGGTAGAGGCAGGTTATGACCCGAGAAACGCTTATTTTGAGTGTATCCATGAGATGAAACTGATCGTTGACCTGATCTATCAGTCCGGATTTGCAGGAATGAGATATTCTATTTCCAATACTGCTGAATACGGCGATTACATCACAGGTCCGAAGATCAT
>JAEDFS010000093.1 GCA_016297895.1 Marvinbryantia sp. | reverse complement strand
ACTCCCACAGCGGCAGGAACGGTGGTGAAGGAATCACCGGGCTTCAGATCCTTAAACCAGTGAGAATAGGTTTCATTGGGGCCGCCAAGCGCCAGGTAGAGATGACCGTTCTGATCCCCGATCTCCCAGTGCCAGGAGCCGTTGTGCTCGATCTGCCAGAAGAGGCCGGTATGGACTTCGGTATTCTCCAGATAGGCCATGGGAAGATATTCTTTAGCGGACCAGTTTCCGGTGTTGGAAATACGGATCATGGAAGAAGAACGCTGGATATCGGAGGGCTGTACCTGTTCCATGCCAAGCTCCGGCAGGGTGTAACGTTTCCAGTTCAGCTCTCTCTGCCAGCTGTTGTGAGGAATCCAGAGTGCCATTTTCTCATCTCTGGAAAGGTTTCCTTCCTTTTCGATCCCTTCATAATGGAAGTTGGAGACATATTCCAGTGTCTGGGTCTCTCTTCCTTTATTTGTAATGGTATGCCACATACGGACGATGGACAGGCCGTCATAAAACTGAAGATAAGAATCGGCAGTGACTCCGGTACAGTCATCCAGCAAATGGAACACGATCAGGCGGCCCTGTTCATTGCGATTGTCTTCGTGACCGGTGTATTTCATTCGGTACCCGGGGGCAGTGACAATGAATTTATTACCGTGGCGTTCATAGGGACGGTCAAAACCGGACAGATTCATCCCGAGAAAGGGAAAACCCTCCGGGATAGCTTCTGTTACCACATCTTCCTCACAAAATGGACGGGAGGAGAAATGCAGAAGGCGCAGGATCTCCTGCTCGATTACGGCAAAACGAAGATAAATGCCGTTTTCATGAATGTCAATGATTTTCATGGAAAACAAACTCCTTTACAGTATGCATAGAATGGATTGGAATTCATTACTGTCTGGATGCAATAAACGCCAGAACTTCTTCTTTTTCCGGCATCACCTTCAGCGCACCCTTTTTCGTGGTGATCAGGGAAGCAGCGGCATTGGCAAAGGTAAGAAGTTCTGTTAAGTTTTCAGCAGTCAGATTCTCAAGTCCGTGTTCCAGCACATAATTCAGGGAGCTGGCACAGAAGGTGTCGCCTGCACCGGTGGTCTCGATGGTATGTTCCTGTAAGAAGGGTGCAACTTCCACACGAAGATCTTTGTAATAAGCCCGGCTTCCATCCGGTCCCATAGTGATGAGAATCAGTGGAATCTGATATTTTTCCTGAAGCAGTCTGGCACCCTCATCATAATTTGTAGTTCCGAAGAGAAATTCTACTTCATTGTCTGAAATCTTCAGAATATCGCATTTTCCGAGACCGTATTCAATTTCTTCTTTTGCATGCTCCAGGCTGTCCCAGAGAGGCGGGCGGAGATTCGGGTCAAAACTGATCAGTGCACCGGCTTCTTTTGCAACGTCGATGGCATAACGGGTAGCTTCCCGGACACCCTCATGAGTAGAAGAAAGGGTTCCGAAATGAAAGATCTTTGAATCGCGGATCAGATCGGTATCCACTTCCTCTTTGGTCAGCATCATGTCTGCACCGGGGTTGCGGTAGAAAGAAAAGTCACGGTCGCCGCCTGGATAGGTATGAACAAAGGCCAGGGTTGTATGTACCGTATCATCCACTTTCAGGGCACGGGTATCCACGCCTACGGATGTGACAGCTTCTGTGAGCTGTTTCCCGAACATATCGTTGCCGACCTTTCCGATAAAAGCAGTCTGTTTGCCAAGCTTCTGCAGCATGGCCAGCACATTGCAGGGAGCTCCGCCGGGGTTCACCTCCAGGATCGGATTGCCCTGGGAACTGGTGCCGTTTTCGGTAAAGTCAATAAGCAGCTCGCCAAGAGCTGTGACGTCGATTGATTTGCTCATAATGAACCTCCTTTAAATGATATCCATATGTGGATATTTACTGGAAGTATTGTATCATGGTCTCTCAAAAGAATACAACCGGAAAGACAGAAATTGTTCATAGATTTTTTAGAAAGAGAAGTCTTGACAGATGGAAGTGTCTGCTGTATTCTTAGTGTACTAATACAAATAATACACTTGATACAGCACATGTATCAGATCATGGAAAGGAGGATGCTATGATCTATATTGATTATAAGGACCGCCGTCCCATCTATGAGCAGATTGTAGAAAAATTCCAGATGCTGATCATTAAAGGCGCCCTGGAGCCGGACAGCCAGATGCCGTCGGTACGCGGGCTTGCTACGGAGCTTGGAATCAATCCCAATACGATTCAGAGGGCTTATAACATGCTGGAACAGGAAGGGTTTATTTATCCTGTGAAGGGCAGGGGGAATTTTGTGGCCGGAGGAGAAAAGCTGGCAAGACAGAAACAGGAACGGTTCCTGGCGGGTTTTGCCGATTCTTTGCGGCAGGCCAGAGAGCTTGGGATCGATCGGGAACTGTTAAAGGGGAAGGTAGAAGAGATTTATAAGGAGGAGAGGGCACATGATTGAAATGAGCGGTGTGAGTAAAAGCTTTGGCCGGATCAGGGCATTGAACAGTGTCACGGCATCGATCCGGGAAGGCAGTGTGTATGGAATCGTGGGAACCAACGGAGCCGGGAAGAGTACACTTCTTCGGGTGCTGGCAGGAATCCTGCAGGCGGATGCAGGTTCGGTTCGCATTGATGAGATGGAGGTGTATGAAAATCCGAAAGCAAAGGAACGGATCTGCTTTATTCCGGATACACCCTATTATTTTTCCAATGCCAGAGTTAAGGATATGGAGGAATATTACCGGATTATTTATCCGGGCTTCCGGCATGACCGATTTCAGGATTTCTGCAGCAAATTTGATCTGGACAGGAACAGAAAGTTGTCCACATTTTCCAAGGGAATGAAAAAGCAGGTGTCGGTTCTTCTGGGAATCTGCGCCAATACCAGATATCTGCTGTGCGACGAGACCTTTGACGGACTGGATCCGGTAGTTCGTCAGGCGGTAAAATCCATTTTTATTGACGAGATCATGAGCCGGCAGTTCACTCCGGTCATTGCTTCCCATAATCTGAGAGAAATGGAGGATATCTGCGATCATGTGGGACTGCTTCACAAAGGAGGCATCCTGTTTTCCAGAGATCTGGAGGAAATGAAGACAGATATTCACAAGATCCAGTATGTGATTATGGATCCTGCCATGGAAAACCGGCTTCTGGGCGAACTGGAGGTATTAAAAAGAGAAGAGAGAGGACAGCTGTCCTGCATCACGGTGAGGGGAAGCCGGGAGGAGGTCGTCATGGCGGTGGAATCCAAAAAGCCGTTGTATTATGAAATCCTTCCTCTTTCACTGGAAGAGATTTTTATCAGCGAAACGGAGGTGGTCGGTTATGACATCAAAGATATCATCGGTTAGATTATGGAAGGAATCTGTAAAACGAAGCGGTGCCATAGGTGCCCTGATGACGGTCATCTATTTTTGCGTGTTTCCGCTGTGTATTTTATTCAGCATCCAGAACTGGGAGAGGTTCGATATGGAAGTCAATGCACAGGAAGAACTGCTGAATCTTCTGGCATACAGTCCGTTTCTGCTGGTGCTTACTATCCTTTCTGCCTGTGTGCTGGGAATGATGCAGTTTGCTTATCTCGATTCCAGGGAAAAACTGGATTTCTATCACAGCTTTCCCGTAAAAAGGGAAGAGCAGTTTGCGGTTCAGTATCTGGGAGGGATCAGTGTCTGGCTGTTTTCCTATTCCGCAAATCTGCTGCTGGCACTTTGCATTGCTTCTGTAAAAGGATACGGAGACGGGATCCTGTGGATGCAGGCAGTGAAGGGAATCGGAGTGCAGCTGGTCTCCTTTCTTCTGATTTACGGGTTTATGATCCTTGCCATGATGATGACGGGAAAAATCTTTGCTGCCATTCTGGGGATGGGCGTCTTTAATCTGTACATACCCGGCATCCTGCTGCTGATGGATGCAATGTGTTCGATGTATCTGGTGACCTTTGTCGGAGGTGTGAACCGTGATCCGGAAGCATATTTTTATCTGTCGCCCATGTATGCCTGTACGATACTGCAGAGCCGCTTCATGGCACCGGACCTGTCATCAAAAGACCTTCTGCTGGGTCTGTTCCTACTGGCACTGCTGGTGGCAGTGGTGTGCATTTTCCTGTACCGTAGAAGGGGAACAGAAAGTGCCGGAAAGGCCATGGCATTTCCAAGGGCAGCCAAAGTGATCAAGTTTTTGCTGGTAACGGTACTTTCTCTGTACAGCGAGCTGATGTTTGTGTCCCTTTCCGGAGAAAGATCGGGAGATGTGTGGGGTGTGTTCGGACTTCTCTTCGGCTTTTTCTTAAGTACGGCGGTCATTGAGTTTATTTACTGCATGGATATCCGGGAAATCTTTTCCGATAAGAGGGAGATGCTGCTTACACTGGCAGTGAGCTTTTGCGTGATGATCATTTTCCGGTTTGACATGACCGGATATGACAGCAGACTGCCCCGGCTGTCTCAGACGGAAAGCGTGGAAGTGAATACAGGATATCCCTACGGAGCCGGGGGCGACTATCTGGTAGAATATAACCTTTTGACTACGGCAGAGGGAAAAGTAGTCTATCAGTCGGCAGACTGGATCGATAAGGAACCGGTTGAAATCAGGAAGAC
>JAEDFS010000092.1 GCA_016297895.1 Marvinbryantia sp. | reverse complement strand
AAAACTTTTCAGAATTTTTCAAGGTTGTATCACTGTTCAATTATCAAGGTTCTTTTTGTGTCGCTTATCAGTGACAGCTTTGTTATTCTATCATGCTGATTTTGTTTTGTCAACAACTTTTTTAAACTTTTCAGAAGCTATTTCAAATCTTTTGAAGTTTTACAGTCATTAGTCATTTGCGACAACTTTGATATGATATCATCTGTAGATTCATTTGTCAATATGTTTTTAATGTTTTTAATTTTTTTATTCCCGCAATCAATGAGCCAAGTAGCCGCACTTGTGCGGATATTTGGCGACTGCCGCAGGTAACAAAAACCCGTTGCAAGCCTGATACCCAGTTGCCTGCAGCGGGATTTTTGATTTTCAGATCCACTTTCCTATCATGTTATGCAGCAGATCCATCAAAAGATTCGTCTGATAGAGTTCTTTTAAGAACGGACTCTCAGAAATCATTTCCATCAATACTTTTCCAATGTCTGTATTACTGAATATGGTAATAACTACCATTCCGATCCACACAATGATGAGTCCCTGAACAAAGCCCAGGCCCACTCCCAGGAGCCGGTTGATTCCATGGAGCACCGGAAGACCTGCGATCAGATCCAGTCCATGTACCACCAGCCAGATGGCGATGATGATCAGAATCCAGGTCACTGCAAAGGAGATCATGCTCATAATGATTTCTGCCATGAATCTGGGAACATATTCATTAAAACTTTTTACCGCCAGCTCTTCATAGATCTTCTGTGTATTATTTTCCTCCAGCAGTGTCTTCAGAGCATCAGGAACCGGAAGATTCTCGATCACTTCTTTCTGTGTCTTTTTATCCTCCGTTGTTTCTTCCTCTTTTTCAATGGAGAACATCTCCCGGCATTTTTCCTGAACATATGGATAAACCGGTGTTTTTTCTTCCAGGAACTCTGTCACATACGGAGAGGCAAAGGAAACAAGAATCAAAGACAGAATCAGGGAAACCATGGATGCCAGAGTTCTGACCATCCCCTTCCGATATCCCTTCAGCATGCACATTGCAAATATAACTGCAACGATGATCGTCAGCAAATTCATCTCCTCACCCCCTACCTGATTTTTATCAGATCTGTGCTGTCCGGTGTCACGATCGTATATTTTCCGGAACTGCCCGCTCTGATCACATCCTGGATCCGCTTTTCATAGCTTCCCGAAAATTTCTTTTTCCCGCTCACCGTGTAGATCTCCATATCACTGTTATTATAAAGAATCACTTCGCCGCCGCTGATCTTGACATCGGTATATTCCATATCAAAATACCTGGTCATCAGTTTTCGTCCGCTGCTGTTATACATTGTCATTTTGTACTTATGTTTCTGTTCCTCTTCGTCGCTGGCAGTTATGATTCCCACATAATCATCGTCTGCAAATACACTGATCAGCTCCAGTTCTTCCTTCACCCGAACGGATTCCTCCGGCACCTGCTTCCCACTGAAAAATGCCAGTCCGTCATCCAGAAATGCAACGGCATGTCCGCTTCCCATAAACCGGATCTCCGGAACGACCTCTCCTTCGTATTCTACACTGTTCACCAGGTTGTCTGACTGGCCCTGCCCCACGGAAGAGAAATTGTAAAAAGCCACCCTGGTCCTGATATCTTTCTGATCGGCCCCCAGATAGGCAACCGCCATTTTATATCCGTCCTGAGAGATGGACACATCCAGAGGATAACCTGACTCTGCCATAGAGGTTTTGTTTTTCACGATCACATTGCCGTTTTTATCATAAACATTGACCCAGGTCGTTTCCCCGGCTTCCAGCACAGCGGCCACGACTCCCTGCCTTGAGACGCAGAGCTTCATCAGGTTATGTTCTACTTCAAAGCTACCCATCAGGCCTTCTTCATTAAAGACATATACCAGACTTCCCCGCTGATCTCCTACCGCAACGGTGGATTCGCAGGAATCCACGATGAGGCTCTGCATATTAAAGGTAGTATTCCACTGTACTTCATTGGCGTCATTTACACAGGTCACACCATTTGGATTGCATTTCAGCGTCCGGTTCTTTTTCACCCGCACATACTGGGTGACGGCATCGTCAGAGCGCTCCACAGTGGTTACGACTGAATAGTTGTGAAACACTCTGACCTGCTTATAGATCAGGATACCCGCTGCCAGAACAACGGCGATTCCTCCTATGATCAGATATTTCATTCTGACGGCCATTTTATGCATCCGCAGCTTGGCGGAAAGATCCAGCATTTCATCGCTCTGCATTTTTTGTGTGGACTTTTCATGCCGGCTGCGGGCCTTCTCCTGTATTCTGTTTTTGGCATTTCCAAAAAAATTTCCAAAAAACGTTGTGATTTTCCATTCATTTATTTTCATGTTGTACTCTCATATCTTTATACTCGCAAAATTCGTTTCAGTCCCATCTTATCACGGCTGAAACTATTATGGAAGCAAAATTTTCTGTCCCGGAAGTATGGTGTTTTCATCCGAGATCCCATTCAGAGAACAGATTTCTTCCACCATATCCAGGGTCCCGTAATACATGGTACTGATCCCGGCCAGTGTATCCCCCACCTTTACCAGATAGGTCGCTCTCGGAGCAGAAGAGGAAGTCTGTTCCGTTCCTTCTGTTACAGGCGTTCCGGTAACTGTCTCCTCCGCTTCTTTTTCAAGCCCGGTTGTTTCCTCCTCAGAGCTGTTCGCAGTGTTTTTCAAAGCGTTTTCCGAAGTTTCCTCCGTAGTGGTTTCTTCCCCGTCGGGAGTTTCCGTTTCTTCTATATGTAACATCACAGGTGCCGCACTGTCATCCGTCACGTATTCGATCTGACTGTCTACATTGCTGGTCAGTCTGGCAAGACTCTTTTCCACTTCTTTCATTCTGTCATAGTGATAGATCATGGTAACACCCAGAGACAGAACCGTCATAACCAGAAATCCGCCTGCCAGACGGGCAAACCTGCCCGGCTTCCATCCCTGTTTATCCGGTCCCGGTGTTTTCTTTTTGATGATCTTCCGAAATCGTTTTATGGCTTCATCTTTTCCTTTTGCCTCTCCGTCTACGGACGATCCCCGGTTCTCTGCGATCAGATATTCCTGCATGGCCGGATTTTTGTCATAATAAATATAATATCCCGGCTGTTCTGCCGGAATACCGTCTTCCATCATAAATGCCGTTGTTTCATTCTCCATCGGGTCTTTGATCAGCAGGATCTGATCTTCTCCGGGAAATTCCTGCTCAAAAATATCGATGATCTCCTTCTTCATGACAAACGGAGATTCCTCAGATACCAGAAACCATCCCACCACACGTTTGCTGCTGAAATAGGTTCTCATAGTCTCAAGAATCCCCTCTTTTGCTTCCTCATCCATGTAAAATGATTCTACCTCCAATGCACCATCCGCAAAGATGTACATGCAATGGCCCTGTTCCCTGATTTCTCCCAAAAGAATTGCTTTCTTCTGTCCTTTTTCCTCCAGGCGGTTCAAAAAAGTAACCACATAATCTTCGACGTATATTTTCTTCTCCCCGCTTCCATCTCCGATCTGCCGGACATTTTTGGGAAGCCTCCATTCCTCTCTGCCGTCCTGTTTCGATTCTGACATACTGATACTCACTCCTTTTTGGATTCAGAGTAACATATTTTTTCTGCGTAATTTATCAAAACATAAGACCGGATCACAAGTTTTCTTCGACAAATACCGCCGTATATTTTTGTGAAATCAGGAAATCCTTAGGAAAAAGGCGGCAGTTTACGCATACCTTAATACTACAGAAAGAAAAGGATCGGACTTATGCTCATGACCTCCCAGAAAACCTGTTATATCAACGGAAAATCCAAAACCGCTCCTCAGATGCTGGCCGTTCAGCTGCTGCAGTTTTTAAATGATCTCTGCACGCCTGAGCTTCCCCCTGTCTTTGTCTGCATCGGCAGCGACCGGGTCACCGGCGACAGTCTGGGGCCTCTCATTGGAACCAGCCTGTCCCACACTCCCGCATTTCCATTTCCGGTATACGGAACACTCCACCGGCCCATCCACGCCCTGAATCTGGAGTCTTCCGTTGAAGCCATCAAAAAACGTCATCCGGGCAGCCCCATGGTCGCCATCGATGCCTCTCTGGGTACCAGACGTCATCAGAATTACATTACGATCAGCGCCGGCAGCCTCTGTCCCGGAGCCGGTGTAGACAAAGAGCTGATGGAGGTTGGAGATATCTCCATCACCGGCATTATCAATCTCAGCGGCCAGTTCGCCCAGATGTCCCTCCAAAGCACCCGGCTGTCCACGGTCATGGCTATGGCGAGCTGCATCAGCCAGGGGATTCTCATTGCATGTACTGATGAGAGGAAGGGAAAGCAAATACCGCACACCTGATTCGCAGACAAAAACAGGGCGCCGTTTGCACGACGCCCATCTGATTCTATTTTATACCCATGCCTTGATCTTGTTGTAGATGCCTTCCGCATCCAGTCCGTATTTGTGAAGCAGAGGAACTGCTGCGCCGGACTCACCGAATACATCATTCATTCCGATACGAAGCACCGGTGTCGGTGCGTTTTCTGACAGAGCTTCGCAGACTGCTCCGCCAAGACCGCCGATCACGGAATGTTCTTCTACGGTCACTACCTTTCCTGTCTCTTTTGCAGCTGCAATGATCAGGTCTTTATCCAGCGGTTTGATGGTGTGGATATTGATCACCT
>JAEDFS010000091.1 GCA_016297895.1 Marvinbryantia sp. | reverse complement strand
TACTTGAAACTGAAAGAACAGGCAGAGGAAAGGAAGAAAAGAGGAACAGATCATGAATATTAAACGGGCAAAGGAAGAAATCCGAAATTCCATAGAGGCCTACCTGAGTAAAAATGAGTACGGAGAATACCGCATTCCTGCGATCCGTCAGCGTCCGCTGCTGCTGATCGGCCCGCCGGGAATCGGAAAGACACAGATCATGGAGCAGATCGCAAGGGAGTGTCATGTGGGTCTGGTGGCTTATACGATCACCCATCATACCAGGCAGAGTGCGGTGGGACTTCCCTTCATTCAGAAAAAAGAGTTCGGGGGACAGACTTATTCGGTGACGGAATATACCATGAGTGAAATCATTGCGTCTGTCTATGAGAAAATTGAGCAGACAGGAATGAAAGAGGGGATCCTGTTCATCGATGAGATTAACTGCGTATCGGAAACACTGGCACCGACCATGCTTCAGTTCCTGCAGTGTAAAACCTTTGGCAATCAGAAGGTTCCGGAAGGGTGGATCATCGTCGCTGCGGGAAATCCGCCGGAGTATAACAGATCGGTTCGGGAATTTGACGTGGTAACTCTGGACCGGATCAAGAAAATCACGGTGGAGGCAGATTTTTCCGTGTGGAAGGAATATGCCTATGAAGTCGGAATCCACAATGCAATTATTTCCTATCTGGATCTGAAAAAAGAAAACTTCTATCGGGTGGAGACCACCGTGGATGGAAAGCTGTTTGCCACTGCAAGAGGATGGGAAGATCTGTCCCAGCTGATCGGAGTCTATGAAGAGTTGGGAAAGACCGTGGACCGGGAAGTGGTCAGCCAGTATATCCAGCACTGGAAGATCGCAAAAGACTTTGCCAACTATCTGGAGCTCTACTATAAATATAAAAAAGATTACCGGGTGGAGGATATCCTTTCGGGGCAAATCAGTGAGAACGCTGTGGAGCGGATCAGAGGAGCTGCCTTTGATGAACGTCTGAGTGTGATCGGACTTCTGATTTCCGGCCTGGATGAGAGATTCCGAAAAAGCTATGAGACGGATGCCTATACCACAGGTCTGTTTGCCCTTCTGAAAACATTTCCTGAGAGAGCGAAAGAGGAAGAACCGTCTCAGGTACTGAAGATGCTGTGTGAAGAACTGGAGGAGGAGACCGGCAAAGAGAAAAAGGCAGAACAGCTTACCAGGGAACAGGAGCATATCAGGAAGAGGATGCTGAACACGCTGGAGGCTTATTACGGACAGATGAAGCAGGACGGAATCACAGGGAAGGAGGCTGCTTTTGCATGGATTAAAGAGCAGTTTGCACAGGAGGCGTCAAAGAGGGAAGAGGAACTGGAGGACACTTCGCAGGCTTTGGAATTTGCTTTTGATTTCATGGAAAAGACTTTCGGAGACAGTCAGGAGATGGTGATGTTCCTGACAGAACTGAACACAGATTTTTACGGAGTGTGGTTCGTGGATACCAACGGATGTGACCGGTATTATCAGTACAATAAGAGCCTTCTTTTCAGTGAAAGACAGAAGGGAATTCTTCAGGAACTGTCCATGATCGAAGAAATGATATAAAAGAAAAACAGCACTGCATTGGGAAAAATTCCGCGATTGCAGTGCCGTTTTAATAGTATGGAAACTCTGTTACCATATGACAAATGCTTTGGCTTAATAGGGGTCGCCCACCACATGCACATTGATGAGATTGGTGGTACCGGACATTCCAAGAGGAACTCCCGCAGTGATGACAGCGATATCACCTTTTTTCAGACATCCCGCCAGCTCTGCTTCCTCAATGGAATGTTCAAAGAGCTCGAAGGTATCCTGTTCTTCCTTTGTCTGAATGGGAATGACTCCCCAGCTTAAGTTCAGCTGGCGGCAGACATGAGGATGAGTGGCGCAGCCGATAATGGGGCAGGCGGGGCGGTATTTTGCAATCGTATGTGCGGTGCCGCCGGATTTTGTTACGGTGACGATGGCAGCGGCGCTCAGGTCATGAGCAGTGGAGCAGGTGGCATAGGCGATGGCCTCTGTGATATTCTGCTGATTGTTTTTGGTAGACCGGTGATTAAACCGGTTGATATAATCAATATCTTCCTCGGTATGTTCGGCAATCCGCACCATGGTCTGAAGGGTTTCCACCGGGTATTTTCCGGCAGCGGTCTCTCCGGAGAGCATGATCGCACCGGTTCCGTCATAGATGGCATTGGCCACGTCTGTAGCCTCTGCACGGGTGGGTCTTGGGTGTTTGATCATAGAATCCAGCATCTGTGTGGCGGTGATGACTACTTTCCCGGCAGCAACCGTCTTTTTGATCAGTTTTTTCTGGATAGCAGGAAGATCCTCCAGGGGAATCTCCACACCCATGTCACCTCTGGCGATCATGATGCCGTCGGATACTTTCAGGATCTCATCGATATTGTCTACCCCTTCTTTGTTCTCGATCTTGGCGATGATCTGAATAGTAGAGCAGTGCTCCTCTTCCAGAATCTTACGGATCGCCAGAATATCATCGGCGGTTCTCGTAAAGGAAGCAGCGATAAAGTCAAAGCCCTGTTTGATCCCGAAGAGAATGTCGTCATGGTCTTTCTGGCTGATGAAAGGCATGGACAGGGAGACGTTTGGAATATTGACGCCCTTGCGGTTTGAGACGGGGCCGGAGTTTAAAACCTCACAGTGGATCTCCGTGTCGGTTACTTCCTTTACCGTCAGTCCGATGAGACCGTCATCCAGCAGGATCATATTTCCGGGCTGGACATCTTTGACCAGATCTTTGTAGGAGATTCCGACGATGGTTTCATCCCCTTCCACATCACGGGTGGTGAGAGTAAAGGGCTGTCCTTTTTTCAATTGTACCTTTCCGTCTTTAAAATCCCGTAACCGGATCTCCGGTCCTTTTGTGTCAAGAAGAGCGGCAATGGGTTTTCTTGCCTGATTGCGTGCCTTTTTTAAAGCAACGAAACGCTGTCTCTGTTCCTCATGATCTCCGTGGGAAAAGTTAAAACGTGCCACATTCATTCCGGATTCAATCAGGGCATCCAGAATGCCGGGCTGATCGGTGGAGGGGCCAAGGGTGCAGATAATTTTTGTCTTTCTCATGTGTTTGTCCTCACTTTCCTTAAAATATAATAATCAACAGCTGCAGGTTCGGTCAATTTGCCTCATTCAGCATAAAGCGTTGGATGACCTCTGCAATGCCGTCGTGATTGTTATCGTGTTCTGTGATGTAAGTACTATATGCGTACATATGAGGGGCTGCATTCTTCATGACCACACTGACATGGGTGGTCTGAAGCATGGAGATATCATTCTCGGCATCCCCTGCAGAAATCGTGGAATCCATGGGAATATTCAGATGTTCACAGAGGATGCGGATGGCATTTCCTTTGGAAACAGAAGGGGGAACCACTTCCAGAAGCTGGTCGCAGGAAAAATAGGTATCCACTTTTCCCTTTGCCCATTCTGCAATGGTCTCCTGATAATATTCCAACGGCTTGCGGTTTTGATAGTCTACGATCAGAACCTTGCAGGGAGGATGAGGGAGGGCGGCGCAGGCATCCTTCGTTATCTCAAAAGTCATGTGGGTGTTGCGGCAATACTGATGCAGATTCTCATTATCCTGTTCGGAAATGACCGCAGTATCGGAATAGGTCTGGGCGTGGATCCCCATTTTATGGGCGATATCCAGAAGATAACGGACATATTCCAGGGGGATCGTCTGCTGATAGACGATTTCTTTCCGGTAGATATCATAGATGCAGCCACCGTTATAGGAGATGACGTAGCATCCTTCCATGGTAAAATTTAATCTTTCGGCAAGCTCGATGGCGGAAGAAAGAGCACGGCCGGTGGAGATGACCACCTTGTGTCCGGCATGAAGTGCCTGCACGATGGCTTTGCGGTTCCCTTCACTGATCTCTTTCTGATCATTTAAAAGGGTACCATCCAGGTCAAGAAATAGTATTTTTGTCATATCGCATGTCTCCTGTCTCGTAATTGTTGTAGGATCTCATAGGGAATCACAAGGTTTCCCCTGCCGCAGCCGAGATCAATATGCGGTTTATTGCTTCCGTGAAAATCGGATCCGCCGGAGATCAGCAGATCCAGATCGTCGGTGAGACGACGGATCATGGATTCTTCTTCGGCAGAATGGGTGGAGTAAATGGCTTCTGTCCCCATAAGGCCGGCTTCTTTCAGGGAAGAGAGAAGCAGGCGAATGCCTTCCTCATCCAGGTGATACTGCATGGGATGGGCCAGGATCGGAATCCCTCCGGTGCGGAAGATCAGATCCACAGCCTGGGCAGGCGTCACCTTTTCCCGGGGAACATAATAGGGGCAGTGATCACCGACGTAATGTTCAAAAGCCTCTTTCATCTCACGGACATATCCGTGATCCATAAGATAACGGGCAAAATGCGCTCTGGTCCAGACTGCATCTCCAAAAGATTCTCTCATCCGATACTCCGAAATGTCAATGCCGCCCTCCTGGAGGCGCCGGATCATTTTACGGTTCCGGACATTTCTGGAATCACGAAAGTCATGGAGCTGCTCCACAAATTCCGGATGTTCAAAATCAATATCCAGACCGACAATGTGAATGTCACGGCCGCAATATTCTGTGGAAAACTCAATTCCGGGGATGATTTCCATTCCGGTTCCTTCTGCGGCCGCAGAGGCTTCCGCAAGACCTGCAGTCGTGTCATGGTCTGTGAGAGCAAAGGCAGCGAGGCCTTTTTCACGGGCATAAGACACCAGTTCGGCAGGAGAGAATGTTCCGTCTGAACAGCTGGAATGGACGTGAAGGTCAATCAGTGGTGTATTCATAGGTCTCCTTCATACATTGTTTCCAATAAATATTTTTT
>JAEDFS010000009.1 GCA_016297895.1 Marvinbryantia sp. | reverse complement strand
AATAGTTCCCTCCAAATTTTCTTTCTATTGGCAGGTATTCTCCTGCACAGCCGCCTTCAATGAAACGTTTTATATGTATAGTGATACTCTATCTATGAAATCTACACTGAAGATGCACAATTTTCAATAACTGGACGCTTTTGCCGGAACTTTGTCTACAGTATTTAACAGGCCGCCCATATGGACGGCTTGTTAAATACTGCTAAGAACATTTTGTTTTTTCTTTTTCTTCGTAATATTGGTCTACGATATATTCTGCTGATTCTGCCCAGAACCCATTTTCTGTATCCTGCAACACACGGTAGGTATCCGAGGAATAAAACAGATATGCAGCATCTGGAAAAGGTATTCTTTCTTTTTTTGAAATCATCAGGCTGCTTTCCATAATAGAACAGCCATGCTTTTTCAGAATCAAGACTGTTCTCAGTAAAAATGGCAGAAAGAGTTACACTTTTGTTTAATATTAACAATTCGCTGGAATAATTCCGTCAGCGGACTAGCAGTTACTCTTTACTTTAATATCGACTGCATAGTTACACTTTAACTTAAACTGACATATGATCATTTCAGAAACAGACTTTTCAAAGAACAAAATGTTCTTTCTTAGTCATTATCTAAATGACATTGAATGGCTAATTCCCCCTTTTTTCATGATCATTTCACTGATTTCTTCAGCCTGGACAAAGCCCTGTCGTAACAGTTCTTCTTTTGACTGATTGAGAGCATCTGCAAAACCATTCACTAAATGATCAAATCTTTTCATAGCCATTTTCGTACCAAGACCAACTGAAGATGCCTCATTTTCGAAGGATGATCTGTCTATTTCCCGAATATTGTAAATACCGCCAATACTCAGCGCCATGTTTTCCGTGCTGCTTTCATAGATCATGGTGCTCACTATATCATATGCCGGTGCCAGACGAACACTTTTTAAATCTTCTCCGTAAAGAAACGAAAGATTTTTTATGTGGTTATCCGTATTTCCTATCAGATAATTGAATACACAGATATCCCATAATTTTAATGAATCTGCCATTGGGTCAGCGGAATGAGAACGAATCACATCAAAGATCTTTTTCAAATATCCTTCATGATTCTTCTCATATTTTTCAGTTGAAGCAATTCCCAGTGCCTGAGCAAAATCTTCCTGATGAAGCCTGCGTGGTACTAAGAATCCATTGATTCGACGGCCATCTTTCACAAATTTTCGATCATATCTTTGGGTTGCAAACAGAATCGTTTCTTCATTTCCTCCATCCGTTGTAACGATGAAGCTTTCTGGAATATCAATGCCTAAATGCCTGGCTGTAAGAAGGCACAACTGCTCGTTTGCAACAATTTTTTTCAGTCTTACATGACTCTGTTTTACAATATGTGTGCTTGGTGCTTCACCTATCGGTAAATACCATTTTTTATTTTCTTCATCAAAATATAAACCAACTTTTCCAGATGCCCCAGTCAATGACAAATGAGATTTCACAACCAGATCTGCGGATTCCGTTGCACCTTCACTGGCAAGTGCATACACTTCTTCTTCAGAAAGTTCACGGTATTCGGGAGTAAGCTCCGCATCGGATTTATCTAAAATCTTGACAGCTCCCAAACACTCTCTTCCTAATCCTGATAAAATGGATAGATAGTCATTCTCATCCATATGCATCCATTCAGCCACACATCTTCTTGTGAATCCTTCCGGCAATAAACCTTCGAAGAAAATTCTGGTACGTTGTGCCTGAAATGACTTTTCTTCTAAAGGCAGACCTATGGAAATAGCACGATGCTCCGGATTTTCTAAGTATTCCTCTGCATATGTAAAGCAGGCATCGTTGGAATCATTCCCATTAATCTCGCCTACATATTGATTTTTTCCATTTATTTCAATGTAAACCGCCAACCGTTTCAACGCCCTATCCTCTTCTTTCCACTAACAGATCCAAGCCTAAAATGTTTATCAGTCTGATGGCTTTTTCAATCTCTGCAGTTGGTTTTCCTCTTTCCAGATCTGATATAAATGTCACGGAAAGTCCTGTAAACTCTGATAAATACGCTTGGGTGTAATGTAATTCTTTTCTTCGCATCCTGATGGCCTGCCCCAGTGTCTTCGAATCCGTAATCTTCATAATCCCTCATACATATGCCGTACGGCAAAATTTTAAAACAATCATTCAAATTATGCCGTACGCCTTATTTTTATTATATATATTATAAAATATGCCGTACGGCTATGTCAATAGACATTTTTCTTCTTCCTGAGCATATTTTATAGGCAGTTCAAGATACATTGAACTGTATCGTATTTTTCATTTTCTTTTATGGACATGAAAAAAGGAATGCTGTTTTTACAACATTCCTTTTGGAATTTACTCTACTTTTTCTCTTCTGAATAATACGGCACCATCAGTCGCTGACCATATTCTACGGTATAGCCGATATCATTAATTTCCTGAACCTCACGTACGTATTCGTTGATGCTGGAATACTCTTCTGTCATATAAGTCTGTGCAATGCTCCAGAGAGAATCTCGTCTCTGTACACGGACTTCTGTATAGTATTTATAGGTCGTTGGTTTTTCGGCGAAAACCTTGAATCTGGCAAATGCCATAGAAATAAACAATGCTGCAAAAAGAATTCCCACAAGTGCTGCTATACGACGATTTCTTCTTAACTGTTTTCTTCTCATCTTTCTTGATCTGCTCATATGTTCTCTCCCCATCTTTCTATATCCAATTACCAGAACTTTTGTTCGATAATTGAATTATAATACCAGAACAAATGTTTGTCAACAGAAAAACAGAACATATTTTCGATTTTCAGAATAAGAATAAAAGCAGCAAATATAGAAAAATGGATCAGATTCTTCCCTCATATTTCATTATGCCTGATAGATCTTCTTCACTTTTTCCAGTCCCGGCTCCAGTTCTTCCATAGTTCTTGTATAGGAAGCCAGAGCCTCTTCCTTTAACCCGGAGATTCCGGTCAATGTTTCCAGATTTTCTACGTCATCCAGCGGAAGAATATAATATTTGGAGCCATTATCCTGATACCGGTATACCCAGGTGGGAAGCAGATCCACGTCAGTGATGGCGACTTCCCCGCGGCTGTCCTGATGAAGCGTCAACGTCACCATGACACCGTCCTCCGTATGACCTTCCGGCATTTCTTCAGCAAGAAGGTATGCTCTCTGATTACTGAGCGCATTTCCTTCGGAAAAGATACAGAACATATGATGGGAATCTGTCTGGCTCTCAAAGTCATCGATGGGCTGTTCGCAATGAGGATGGCCTCCGATCAGAGCATCTACCCCAAGATCACAGAGCTTCTGTGCGATCTCCCTTTGCACATCGGATTCCTGAAGCTGATATTCGGTTCCCCAGTGAAGATTCGCAATGAGAAACTGAGCTCCCTCTTTTTTCATACCGGCAATATTTTCTTTCATTTCGGAATAAAAACTGTCAAGCTCTTCGTAATCAAAAGAATTAATAAGAGGAGCATCTGCTTCTTCCATTACCATGCCGTTCAGACTCTTTACGCTGCCGTATCCAAGGGCAGCTGTCTGCGTGGTGGTTTCATATACATAATTTACAAAGCCGACTTTCACGCCCTGAATATCCGCAATATAATACTTCTTATCTGTTTCGGAACTGCGAAGCCCCGTATAAGGGATCCCTTTTTCTTCATAGATCTGAGATGTCCTGTGGAATCCGGCGGACCAGGCATCATAGATATGATTGGTGGCAAGAAGCTGAAGATCGACTCCGCTGTCACGGATATTCTCGATGATGACATCCGGCGAACGAAACGTGGGGTATCCGGAGTATCCCAGTTCTTCTCCGCCCAGAGCTCCTTCGAACTCACAGGTCATAAAGTCAGGAGCACTGTAATATGGTGTAATATACCGGTAAATAGAGGAAAAATCATAATTTCCATCTACATCCGGATAAGAATCGATGAATGGTGAATGAAGAAGCATACATCCGGTACTTCCGATGGTGATGGTTTTCTCAGGGAATACCGTCTCTGTCTCGGAGGGTGCCATCACTTCTGTGACCGGTTCTTTTTCAGAAGAGATATTACTAACCGCTTTTCCAATCAGACGGAACAGTCCAACAATAAGAAATACCACCAGAAGGAACCCTGCGATTCCGACAGCAAGATATGCCGCTGTACGAAGGTGCTCTTTCTGCTGATATTTTTTAAACTCCTCCGGAGACAGGGAAGCTCTCATTCGTTCCCGTTGATTTCCGGCTTTTCTGTGTCTGATCTTCAGTTCGGCAATCCCGTCCTGAAAAAAATAAATGATATCCTGCAGCTTTTCTGTAATTTTATCTTTCATAACTCTTTTCCTCTGTATGTCAGTTAATCCGTTTCGCTAAGGATCTCCTTAAGCTTCCGGATATCGGAAATGGTATAGGTAACAGGAAGAGGCAGCGGATCCGGTTTCTCACCGGGATGATACCAGCAGGTATCGATTCCTGCCCGGATTCCGCCTTCCATATCGGCGGAAAGTGAATCTCCGATCATCAGAGCTTTATCCGGTTCGAACCCATCAATCTTTTCAAAGACACTTGTAAAGAATTCTTTCTGAGGTTTCTGAAAACCGATCTCTTCCGAAATAAAAATACCGTCTACAAGCTGAGCCAGCCCGCAGTCCTTCAATCGCCGGTACTGTGTGGAAGCCACACCGTTTGTAACGATATAAAGCTGATAAGATGCTGCCAGTTCTTTGCAGACCTCATAGGCATGATCCAGGAGATAGGAACCAAGACTCAGTTCATATTGATAGGTTTTTCTTACCTCCTCGATATCTGCCTCTATCCCGTATTTTTCAAATAATCTGCGGAAACGTTCGGATAACAGAGTCGTTTTGTCTATTTTCCCCTGTTCAAATTCTTCCCAGCATGCTTGATTGATGCGGGAGTAATCGGAAAGAATTTCTTTATGAAACGGAAGCCGGTGCCGGAGGAAGGTTGCCTCCAGCCCGCATGCTTCCGCTTTTTTAAAATCAAGAAGTGTTCCGTCTGCATCCAGCAAAAGGAAACGGTACTTCATGGTGCTACCCCCGTTTTTAGTGATGGAACAGGCGGATACCGGTAAATGCCATCACCATATTGTATTTGTTGCAGCACTCGATCACCAGATCATCTCTTACAGATCCGCCCGGCTGGGCAATATATTTTACTCCGCTCTTATGAGCACGTTCAATGTTGTCACTGAAGGGGAAGAATGCATCGGATCCAAGTGTCACGCCATCCATCTGATCCAGCCATGCTCTCTTTTCTTCTCTGGTAAATACTTCCGGTTTTGTTTTGAAGATCTTCTCCCATGCTCCGTCTGCCAGAACGTCCATGTATTCTTCTCCGATATAGACATCGATGGCATTGTCACGGTCTGCACGACGGATTCCGTCGATAAAGGGAAGGTTCATAACCTTGGGGCACTGACGAAGGAGCCAGTTATCTGCCTTCTGTCCGGCCAGTCTGGTACAGTGAACTCTGGACTGCTGTCCTGCACCGATACCGATGGCCTGACCATCTTTCACGAAGCAGACAGAGTTGGACTGGGTATATTTTAAAGTGATCAGTGCGATCTTCATATCCCGGATGGCTTCTTCTGATAATACTTTATTCTCTGTCACGATGTTGGAGAGAAGCTCATCATTAATCGGCAGCTCCTGACGTCCCTGCTCAAAGGTAACACCGAATACTTCTTTGTGTTCAATGGGAGCCGGAACATAATCCGGATCGATCTGGATGACGTTGTAATTTCCGTTTTTCTTGACCTTTAAGATCTCCAGCGCTTCTTCTGTATAGCCGGGTGCAATCACACCGTCCGATACTTCTCTTTTGATCAGCATGGCAGTATCTTTGTCACATGGATCTGATAATGCAATAAAGTCACCGAAGGAGGACATTCTGTCTGCCCCTCTTGCTCTTGCATAAGCACATGCCAGAGGAGATAATTCTCCACAGTCATCCACCCAGTAAATTTTTGCCAGGGTCGAAGTCAACGGAAGACCGATGGCAGCGCCTGCCGGAGAAACATGCTTAAAAGATGTAGCTGAGGGAAGGCCGGTGGCCTGTTTTAATTCTTTTACCAGCTGCCATCCGTTTAATGCATCCAGGAAGTTGATATATCCGGGTCTTCCGGATAACACTTCAATGGGGAGCTCTCCTTCTTTCATGTAAATGCGGGAAGGCTTCTGATTAGGGTTACATCCGTATTTCAACTGAAGTTCTTTCATATCCGTATTCCTTTCTGTTTGATTGGCATTATTTCACATTTTTATTTACGATCTTTGTTTCGTATGTTCCCGTGGCAATATCAATGTATCTTACAAAGAGAGAAACTTTATTTTCTTCATTCAGGCTGCTCCAGAGCATGTTCACGAATTCATCCATATCATCCGGAATAGCAACCAGTTTGGGTTCTCCTTCGAAGCTTGGCAACGGATTTCCGTCGCATTGGTAAGTATGAATGAAATGTCCCTCTCCGCTTACCGGTTTTTCATATGCAAAGGTATAACGGTTGCAGGCATCCGGGTTGCCGTTGTTACTCTTTAAAATGGACATGGCATAGTTGTAGGACCCATTTTCAATGTGCAGGATACCGGAGATTCTCGGTGTGTAATTGGGGCCGTCCGGCTCGAATTCACGGCTTCTTAAGGACTGCTCAAAAGTGAGCTGTTTATCCATTCCTTCGTAAATGGTGTCCGTCTGGTCTCCGTTTGTAACGATCGTTTTATTTCCCAGAACACGAACCGGTGCATAAATGATCAGACTGGGGTCTGTCAGCTTGGAAGGATCAAATGCTTCCGTGCGGATTCCCTCTCCTTCTGTGACAAATACACGGTTACGGCTGTTTTCGCTTCTTCCCATGATGAAATAGGCGGCAACTGCCTTTGTTCCGTCAGCAGATTTCCCGATGATAATTCCTCTTCCGGGGTAGCTGTTGTTTTTCAGTTCCTGTTCCAGTGATAACATGTTCATGTGTAATCTCCTTTCCTGATCATTGATAAGTTAACGTAAAAAACCGCCTGGAAAACCTATAGTATCTCCACTACGGTCACCCAGGCGGTCGGCTTCTTTCCTGTTGTACTCCCTGTAGGTGACCCTACTGATCCGCCAGTCATACAACATTTGACTTTATATTACACTATTCCGGAAAAATAAACAATACCAATTTTCTAAATTACATAATGATCTGCCATGTTTTCGTAGATTTCTACCAGATCAGCCAGCGTGTATTTGTCTACCACACTGTTGATCGCATCATTTAATTCTTTCCAGATCTTAAGTGTTACGCAGGATTCCTGCCGCTCACAGAGATTGGGTTCATCATCAAGACAGGCCACCGGTGCCAGGCTTCCCTCTGTCAGTCTTAGAATCATCCCCACGGTATATTCTTCCGGTGCTTTTGAAAGACGATATCCTCCCTGGGGGCCTCTGGTGCTTCTGACAAATCCTGCTTTTGACAGGATCGTTATAATCTGTTCCATATATTTAATAGAAATCCCCTGACGTTTCGCAATATCCTTTACTCTCACCGGACCGTCCTGCTCCATCACAGCAAGATCAAGCATCATTCTGACAGCATATCTTCCCTTTGTTGAGATTTTCATGTTCTGATCATTCCTCCAGCCTCGCAACTTTTCCTATATAATTAATAGGTTTACAGTACAATAATACTATAGATCTCAAAAAACATCAAGCATAAAAAGAACTTTTGTTTGCATTTTCAGTTTTCATAAGATATACTAAAACCAGAAAAGATGTTCGGGAGGAACTTTCATGTCATATGGAAAAATAACAAAAAAACAGATGGAAATTCTGGAATATATAAAAAGTGAGATTTTAAACCGGGGGTTCCCGCCTGCGGTAAGAGAAATCTGTGAAGCAGTGAATTTAAAATCCACTTCTTCGGTACACTCTCATCTGGAAACCCTGGAAAAAAACGGATATATCAGACGGGACCCTACAAAACCCCGTGCCATTGAGATCATTGACGATAATTTTAATCTGGTCCGCCGTGAAGTGGTAAATGTTCCCATTGTAGGTCGTGTTGCAGCAGGTCAACCGATTCTTGCAGTGGAAAATATTGAAAACTATTTTCCCATTCCTGCGGAATTTATGCCAAATGCACAGACCTTTATGCTGACGGTAAGGGGCGAAAGTATGATCAATGCCGGAATCTTTGACGGTGATCAGATTCTGGTTCAGCAGCAAAGTACCGCAAAAAACGGCGATATGGTTGTCGCACTGGTGGATGATTCCGCCACTGTCAAGACATTTTATAAAGAAGATGGTTATTATCGTCTTCAGCCGGAAAATGATTCCATGGAACCGATCCTTGTATACGGGGAACTGAAGATCCTTGGAAAAGTGATCGGAGTTTTTCGTTTCCTGTCCTGATCTTTATGCTATCTTCCATCTGATATAAAAAGGGAGCTTCGCTCTTGGACTGTTCAATCAGTTCTTTTGCGAAGCTCCCTTTTTTTGCTATGCTAATTCTGAGGGATCGATCAGTTTTCCGTCTCTCCAGATACGTTCCAGATCGTAAAACAGACGATTTTCGGAATCAAAAATATGAACGATGATATCTCTGAAATCCATCAGGATCCAGTTCGCTGTCTGGTATCCTTCGATCTGCTTTGCCTCATATCCTGCTCTTCCCAATGTTTCTTCCACATTATCGACCAGTGCCTGTACCTGGTTTTTATTGGTACCGCTTGCGATAATGAAATAATCCGCCAGGACAGAAACTTCGGTAATATCAATGATTTTGATGTCCTCCGCCTTCTTTTCTTCAAGGGCGCTGACAGCAAGTTTTACCATATTCTTTGAATTGATCTGTTCCATAAGTCCTCCTTTTATTCCATGATTTTATCTTTGTAATATTCATATGTCTGCAGTGTCATGGGGTCAAGATTCTTGGGCGCACGTTTTAAATAATTTAGAGTATCAGAAAGAATCTTGAATAATGTACGGTCCAGGTCCTCAAAAGCAAGCTTTCTTACTTCTTCAAGATTCGGAGCTTTTGTTCTCATTGGCTCGATATAGTCTGCAATATATATGATTTTTTCCAACCGGGTCATATTCGGCTTTCCGGTAGTGTGACAGGCAATCGCATCCAGGATTTCCTGATCTGTGACCCCATATTTTTCTTCTGCAATATAGGCCCCAACCTTCGCATGGAGAAGAAATGGATTTTTCTGTTCAATCTCCGTCACAGAAATCTTATTTTTCACACAGAGTTTTATTTTTTTCTGATCCGGAATACACTTTGCACAGTCATGAAGAAGTCCGGCAACCTGTGCTTTTTCGATATCCTCACCATATTTCATAGCCAGACATGCTGCCGTATACATCACTCCGAGGGTGTGTTCAAAGCGGTTGTCATCAAGATATTTTTTCAGTATTTTTTTTGCTTTTGGTATATTAAAACTCAAAACATCCACCTCTTATGTCAGTCTTACAGGGTCGATAGATTCCATGCTCATGAATATACTCCGCTACAAGGTGCGGAACGTAATATCTGACAGATTTACCTTCCCTGATCCATTCACGAAGCATCTGAGACGAAATATCCATATTAGGAGTAGATAAAATGCGAATATCTGCATCAAAGATTCTGTTGAGATGAGCAATTTGTGTTTTCATCTCTGTCATTTCTACGTGATCACGAACTGCAGTTACGAGAACTGCCAGTTTCGCTATCTGATCAGGTTCTCGCCAATCTTCAAAAGAAAAAAGGGAATCTGCTCCCATAATAAAATAATATTCTGTATCAGGATGATTGGATTTCAATCTCGTCAGAGTTTCTTTTGTGTAGGAATAACCCTCTTCACAGGCATCTTCTAATGAGAGTTCAAAATGGGGATTCCCTTTGATTGCCAAACGAACCATTTCAATCCGTTGAGCAAGAGTAGCCCTTCCTTCTCTGTTTCTCTTATGGGGCGGATTTCCGGATGGCATAAACAGGACTTTATCAAGTCCAAATTGTTCATATGCTTTTTCTCCGAGAATCAGATGTCCCAAATGAATAGGATCAAAAGTACCTCCCATGATACCTATTTTTTTGCATCCCATATACAATTACTCCTTACTTACATGGGCAGCATAATTTTTTTCTTATTATCCCTGCCCTCTTTATAAAGTACGATCTTCTTTCCGATCACCTGTACCACCTGCGAACGTGTACGTTCTGCAACGATCTGTGCAATCTCTTTTGGATCATCCATGCAGTTCTGCAGCACGCTGATTTTAATGAGTTCTCTTGCATCGAGAGCTTCTCCGATTGCCTGTGTGTTCTCCGGAGTCAGGCTGGATTTTCCAATCTGAAAAATGGGCTCCATCGTCATAGCAAGACTCTTTAAGTAAGCTCGTTGTTTACTTGTCATATTCATTCCTTTCGAATCCGTGTATTTAAAGCTATCAATTATCATATCATAGCCAAAGGTTTTGCGTCAACCTTTTCATTAGAAAGGACAGGATACAGGACGACAAAAAATCTGCCGAAAATAACTTTTCGGCAGATTTCAGTAAGGTAAGTGATCTGTTATTTCTTAACCGTTTTCTTTTCAGCTGTCTTTGTTTCTGCTTCGGTAGTTTCTTCTTCGGTGGTTGCTTCTTCTGTCGTCACTTCTTCCGTGGTAACCTCTTCGGTAGTCTCTTCCTCAGTAGCAGCCTCATCTGCAGCAGTTTCCTCTGTGATAAATGTGATACGTCCCTGTCCATAAGGATCAGCGTATTCTTTTCCTACTTTGTCATCCAGGGATGCAATGTAATCGATCACAATATCATGGTCAATCATGACGTCCTCACCGTTTTCCAGTTTTTTTGCTTTGCTGCTTTTAAACATGGTCATGCCATCGCCGTAGTCCTGTGAATAATATGTATTGATTGCCAATGTATAGGTCTTTTTCAGATCAAGTGCTTCTGTACCTACCATTACATCTTTCACACGGTAATCACCTTCTACGGAAACGAATTCTCCATCACTGTTTACTTTAACAGAAGAAGGAATGGTTGTATCGATACTGTAGGTCAGTCCGGATGTCTGGATAAATCCGCCGCATTCTTCCGGATACATTCTTGTGCCCATTTCCAGGCAATCCAGTATCTGCTGACCGGTAACTTCAATAATTCCCGCTTCTGAATTCCATGGCAAAACAGTAATCAGATCCATATAGAGAATATCGCCTGCGGAGATATTTGCACGAATGCTTCCACCGTTTAGAAACGCAATATCTGTTCCAAGCTGAGCGCGATATGCATCTGTCAGGAAGTCGCCCATATTGGTTTCCTGAGTACGAACGATTCTGTTGTCTGTAGCAGGATCAATAATTACAAGATCGTCTTCCAGTTCTCCGACTTTCACAAAAAGGTACTCATACTTTGACTGAATCTTTTCCACTTCTTCTGTAATCTTCTTGTAAGTATCAGATTCTTTCTGCTCTTTTGTAAGTTCATTTACCAGTCCGCTGGTTGCCGTTACGTTACCGTCTTTCTCAATACAGAGTTTCAGGACACCGATGTTCTCCAGTTTTGTTCCGGTTGAAGTAAGAAGAACCTCTTCTCCGTCTTTGTCTTTGATGATCTCGCCGGGGATGGTGCTGTGAGCATGTCCATCAAGGAATACATCGATTCCACAGGTATTACCAATCACATCTTCAGAAGACCAGCCTTCTTCTACCCCGCTGTCTCCCATATGACCAAGTGCAATGATACAGTCAGCGCCTGCTGATTCGGCTTCATCAATGGTATTCTGAACAGTCTCATAAAGCTCTTCCGGTGAATCAGCGCTGAAACCATAGATGTAGTTTCCTTCTTCATCCTGGAAATAGGTAGGAGTAGATTTTGTAATGGTTTCAGGTGTAGACATACCAATATATGCTACATCAAAGTCTTCTCCGTCTACAGTATAAGAGATCATCTTATATCCATCAAAAACAGTCTTATGATCTTCCAGACTAACAAAATTGCATGAAAGGAAATCTGCATCAGAATTCTCGGCATATTCCAGGAAAGCTTCCATGCCATAATCAAATTCATGATTGCCCGGGATACAAAGATCATAACCGATCATACCCATAAGATCCATCACATCCTTGCCATCACTTTCCGTACATACAACAGAGCCCTGAATAGCATCACCAAGATCTACAGTAGTTACAGCAATTGCATTCTTTGTGACATCTTCTTTTACAGCTGCAAGTCCTGCATAACCAAGACTGCTGTCAGATCCGGAGTAGTTCTCATCCGAACTGATTCCACCATGAACATCATTGTTATAAAGAATCACAATGTCATCCTTGTGAATATCCATATCATCCAATGTGCCTGACAAAGAATCTCCAAATGATACGGCATATTCCAGAGGTGCCTCGGTAGTGGCTTCTTCGGTAGTGGCTTCCTCGGTGGTTACTTCTTCCGTAGTAGCTTCCTCGGTGGTAGCCTCTTCCGTAGTAGCTTCCTCGGTGGTAGCTTCTTCTGTAGTAGCTTCCTCGGTAGTAGCCTCTTCCGTGGTAGCTTCTTCCGTGGTAGCTTCTTCCGTGGTAGCTTCTTCCGTGGTGGTTTCCTCGGTGATAGCTTCTTCCGTGGTGGCTTCCTCGGTGATAGCTTCTTCCGTGGTGGCTTCCTCGGTAATAGCTTCTTCCGTAGTGGCTTCCTCAGTGGTTGCTTCTTCTGTGGTTGCCGCTTCCGTAGTTGCTTCTTCTGTAGTTGCTTCCTCTGTGGTTGCCGCTTCCGTAGTTGCTTCTTCTGTAGTGGCTTCCTCTGTAGTTGCCGCTTCCGTAGTTGCTTCTTCTGTAGTTGCTTCTTCTGTAGTTGCTTCCTCTGTAGTTTCCGCTTCTGTGGTTTCTGCTTCCGTGGTGACAGCTTCCGTTGTAGCTGCTTCTGTGGTTACCTTCTCAGTTTCTTTTTCCTCTGATGAACAGCCTGATATGGTGATGGCCGTCATCGATGCCCCCAACAAGAGAATTAGCAGTTTCTTTTTCAATTTGTACAAACCTTCCTTTCCATCCAAATTTAGTTTATTGCTTTAAACCAAATTTATTATACCAAATATTCCGAAAAAATCAAAGCCCCCGCTGCAAGCAACAGGGTATCAATCTTGTAGCACTCCAGAGCAGCGGGGTATTTGACCCTTGCGGCAGTCGCCGAATATCCGCACAAGTTCGGCTACTTGGCTCGTTGCTCGCGGGAATAAATAGAAAAACGCTGTTTTTATAAAACTATAAAAACAACGTTTTTGAGAATCATGCGTTTGATACCCTGATTTTTATTTATAATAATCAAAAGCCAGTCCGTACATCCGAACCGTATCGCCTTCCTGGATACCGGCAGCCTCCAGTTCATCCAGGATACCGGAATCCTTCAGGAATTTCTGGAAGAAAATAAAACCTTTTTCCGAATCCAGATTGGTGTAGCCCAGCATTTTCTCGATCTTTGGTCCTTCCACAATAAACGTATTGGGCTCTTCTGCCGATTTTTCCACGGTGTAAGGAAGGTTTTCGTCGATATTGTATTCTTCCGGGAAAAACTCCTGTTCAAATACCGTGGTCTCGGACGGAAGGGTATCCAGAAGCTCTCTGACGTAGTACAGGAGCTCTTTCAATCCCTTGCCGCTGACTGCAGAAATGGGAAATACTTTCACTCCCTTGGGTTCAAATTCATCCCGGATCCGCTGTACCGGATCGTCATCTCCTGCATAAATGGCGTCCGTCTTATTGGCTGCAATGACCTGGGGGCGCTGTGCCAGTTCTTCGTTGTAGGCACGCAGTTCTTCATTGATCTTGTAAATATCATCGATAGGATCCCTGCCCTCTGTGGATGCGGCATCTACCATATGGATCATCACTTTCGTCCGTTCAATATGACGCAGGAATTCATGACCAAGACCTACTCCCTCTGATGCCCCTTCGATCAGTCCCGGAATATCTGCAATCACAAATCCTTTTCCATCCAGATCCACCACACCCAGATTCGGACTTAAGGTTGTAAAATGATAATTTGCGATTTTTGGTTTTGCGTTGGTCACCCTGGAAAGCAGTGTGGATTTTCCTACATTCGGGAAACCTACCAGTCCCACATCTGCAATGACTTTCAGTTCCAGAGTCACTTCCAGTTCTTTTGCCGGTTTTCCGGGCTGGGCATATTTGGGTACCTGCATTGTAGCAGTGGCAAAATTCATGTTGCCCAGTCCGCCGCGTCCGCCCTTTAAGAGAACCTGACGCATATTATCTCCGGACATATCAGCAATGACCTTTCCGCTTGCCGCATCTTTGATCACGGTCCCTTCCGGCACTTTCAGCACGATATCTTCCCCATTGGCACCGTGACATCGTCTCTTGTTTCCGTTTTCACCCGGTTTTGCGGAAAATTTATGTTTATGGCGATAATCGCCCAGAGTAGTCATCCCTTTGTCTACTTCAAAGATCACATCTCCGCCTTTGCCGCCGTCTCCTCCGTCCGGGCCGCCGGCAGCTACAAAAAGCTCTCTTCGAAAGCTCACATGTCCGTCTCCGCCTTTGCCGGAGCATATTGTTATTTTGGCTCTGTCTGCAAACATTCTCTTCTCCTATATTTGAAAAAAGGCTTCAAACCATACGATTTGAAGCCAGGCTTTTTACTCTTCAGTTACCGGAACAACAGAAACCTGTTTTTTGTCTCTGCCTTTTCTCTGGAATCTAACGACACCGTCAACTAATGCAAACAGTGTATCATCTCCGCCGCGTCCTACATTCACGCCCGGATGAATCTTTGTTCCGCGCTGTCTGTAAAGGATGTTGCCAGCTTTCACAAACTGTCCGTCAGCTCTTTTGGCACCTAATCTCTTGGACTCGGAATCTCTGCCGTTCTTTGTAGAACCAACTCCCTTTTTATGAGCGAACAATTGAAGGTTCATATTTAACATGTCCTACACCTCCTTGAATATCAGTCTGATATATTCATTCCCGTAAGTATTTTGAATCTCCTGCAAACCCAGGAGCATGGAATCCAATAATAAAGATGTTTTTTCAGAAGCTTCTTCATCCAATTGAAAGGTAAGTCTTCCATCTTCTGATTCGACAGTAAATCCGTCCTCGGTGAACTGCTCCACAGAATTTACCGCATTCACCGTCAATGCCGATACCGCAGCACAGATAATATCATATCCTTCTTCTGCATATCCTGCATGACCTTTGCTCTGAAATCCCTTATATCCCTTGGAATCCTTATAAACCGTAACAGTGATCATACCGATTAAGCGTTGATCTTTTCAATCTTAACCTGTGTGTACTGCTGTCTGTGACCGTTTTTCTTGTGGTAACCGGTTTTTCTCTTGTACTTGTAAACGATTACTTTTTTTGCTTTTGCGTTCTTTACAACGCTGGCAGTTACTGTTGCAGATGCAACATCAGAACCAACCTTCAGTCCCTCATTGCTTACAGCAAGTACATTGTCAAAAGTAACGGTTTCACCGGCTTCTACACCTAACTTCTCAACGTTAATGATATCGCCCTCGGCTACTTTGTACTGTTTACCACCTGTTGCAATAATTGCGTACATATGGCACCTCCTATTATCATTACTCGCTAAATACGGTGGTGAGCAAATAATGCATCACACTTAAACCTCATTATGCGGCATACTCAGATATTGTAGCATACAGGATTCATCTCGTCAACGGATTTTTTATAGAATTTCCTGTTTTTCATAAAATTTTTCCCGCAGTGATTTCTGTTCCCGTTTTCTTGTGATCTCCACAAGCCCCAGCGGAGTCATATCTACCACCACTGCTTTTTTGGGGTCTTTCGAAAGACAGTCTGACAGGGTCTTCATGACCTTATTTTTGTTTTCTTCCGATTCCATATTGATAAAATCTACAATGATGATCCCGGAAAGATTTCGGAGTCTCAGCTGTATGGCTGTCTCGACGGCAGCCTCAAGATTGATCTTTAAAAAGGTGTCCTGTGTGTTTTTCTTCCCGTCGTATTTTCCGGTATTCACATCAATGACTGTCAGGGCTTCGGTAGGCTGAATGATCAGATATCCTCCTGATCTTAACCATACACGTTCACGCAGGGCTTCTTCAAAGGCTGTCTCCAGTGCATAAAGCTTGCCAAGAGGCAGCAGTCGATCCTGATAAAATCTCAGTTTCTCCATATCCTGAGGCTGAAATTCCTGAAGATAGGACACGATTGCTTTATGGATGACCGGATCATCCGTCAGGATCTCATCATACTCTCCCGAATAGATATTCCTGATATACATAAGATACTCCGGCGGAGTGCGGTACATACAGCTTCGGCAGGTGCGGTGCACGGCATTTTCAATCATGGTATCCATTCCGGATAACAGTGCCTGCGCTTCTGCTGCCAGCTGTTCCTCAGATGCATTTCCGGCATTGGTACGAAGGATCCATCCATATTCTTCTCTCAGAAATGGCTGCATTACGGTACGCAGTCTTTCCTTTTGCTCTGATCTGAGCTTTGTTGAAAATCCGATTCCTGATTTTCCATAAGTCAGAACCAGAACTTTTCCGGTCATACTGATTCTGGAGGTGACCGAAGGAGCTTTTGTCTTTACCGCTTCACGGCTGACCTGTACAAGGAGCTCATCTCCCGCACAGATGGAAGAACTGTTTCCTTTTTTTGTAAACATAGGCT
Organism: Marvinbryantia sp.; assembly: GCA_016297895.1. Lineage (GTDB taxonomy): Bacteria > Bacillota > Clostridia > Lachnospirales > Lachnospiraceae > Marvinbryantia. Next base: position 44,391 of record JAEDFS010000009.1, on the reverse strand, counting down.
GCTCCTTTTTTTCAAGTGAAAAATAGCAGGATATCCCATCTTCGATCTCTACAAAAGCAGCATTGATGTTTTTCACTACCTGCGTTACTTTTCCAATATAAATATTGCCCAGCAGTGTCCCGGAATCGCTCCTGTTAAAGGAAAGTTCCACCGGTTTTCCCTCCTGGTACAGTGCAGTTGCGATTCCATCACTGTAATTGGTAACGATCAGTTTCTTATTCAATTTCTTCACCCAATGATTCCAGCGAAACCAGATTTCTCTCTTCTTCGTCTCCCAGATCCGCATAAAGCTCTTCCCGGTTGATCAGTAAAGCAAATTCATCCAGTTCCATTCCAATAAAAGAAGCAAAGGCTTCCATCACAAGCTCCGGTTTCAGATTGGCAGCACTTCCGGCTGCCAGACGGAGAAATACCTGATCTCCTGTCACCTTCATCTCATAGATCATGGGGCGGATATCTGTCTCCACCTCACTCTTTTTCGTCTTTTTTAATACGGTGATGGAGTCCTGTGAAATAAAATCAGCAATTCTTTCCTGCCATCCCTGCACGGGTTCGTGTCCTTCACGAAAACGCAGTGTATAGTCTGCTGCCGCAACCAGCGACATAGCCTTTCCCGCTTTCCCCTCAGGAATCTGACGGAAGCTTAAAATTTCCACTCCCTCTACCATCACCTCGTTCAGCTGACGGACAGCATCAGCAGAGGTGATCCGTGTACGGACTTCAATATCTACATACTCTCCGCAGCTTGTGATTCCCACGCCCAGCGGAGAGGCAAAGGACATGATCATATGAGGACTGAATCCCTCGGTAAATGCAATGTCAATGTCTGCTCTTCGCATGGCTTTCTGAAAATACCTCATCACATCGAGATGTCCGATGAATTTCATGACTCCCTGTTTTGCAAACTTAATTCTGACCTTCAAAACAGACACCTCCTTTGTAGCAGGCTGCGCCGCAGCCGGAACATTTCTGACGGCAGTTTGAAGTCACCGTTTCTTCATGGGCTTTTTTCCATTCCCGTTTCAGATGTTCTTTGGTTACACCGATCTTAATAAAATCCCAGGGAAAGATCTCTTCCAGATCCCGTTCCCTTGTTGTATAAAAATCCAGATCCAGACCGCATCGTTCCATGGATTCCATCCAGATTTCATTGTGAAACTCTTCTGTCCAGGCATCATACAGTGCTCCGTGGCGATAAGCGTCCAGAATCACTGTACCCACACGGCGGTCACCTCTTGCAAAGAGTCCTTCCAGTACCGTCACATCTGCCTCATGCCAGTTATAGCGGATACTCTTATAGTTTAACTGGGCCTTCATCTCATGATTCACCGTTCTGGCCCTTCCAAGAAATTCTTCTCTGGTACACATGGGTGCCCACTGAAAGGGCGTAAAAGGTTTTGGCACAAAGAAAGAAGTGCTGACCGTGATCTGACATTTTCCGTTTCTCTGTTCCTTTGGAATCTCATAATATCTCACTGCGATCTTATTTGCCAGATGAGCGATCTCCTTGCGGTCCTCTTCCGTTTCCGTGGGAAGTCCCAGCATAAAATACAGCTTCACTTTATTCCATCCGCCTTCAAATGCTTCCCCGGCCCCTTTGATGATCACCTCTTCTGTCAGACCCTTATTGATCACATCACGAAGCCGCTGTGATCCGGCTTCCGGTGCGAAAGTCAGGCTGCTTTTTCTTACATCCTGAACCTTACTCATAACATCCAGGGAAAAGGCATCGATTCGAAGAGAAGGAAGCGAGATATTGACACCTCTTCTTCTGCATTCTTCGATTAAAAAGTTTACCAGTTCTTCCAGTTCACGATAATCACTGGAACTTAAGGAACTTAAGGATATTTCCTCATGTCCGGTATGTTCCAGCAGGTCGATGGCCGCCTGCTTCAGCTTCTCTACATCTCTCTCCCTTGTGGGGCGATACAGCATTCCTGCCTGACAGAATCGGCATCCCCGGATACATCCGCGCATGATCTCAAGGACCACACGGTCCTGTGTCGCTTTGATAAAAGGTACCACGGGTGCTTTTGGATAGGTACTGTTTGTCAGATCCATCACGATCTGTTTTTCAATTTTTTCCGGAATTCCTTCTGTATTCGGAGTAAAGGAAGCAATGGTTCCATCCTCATGATAGGTAACATCATAAAAAGCCGGCACATAAATTCCCGGAAGCGCAGCAGCTCTTTGCAAAAATTCCCTGCGGCTGAATCCTTCCTCTTTTTTTCTCTTGTAAAGGTTCAGAAGGTCGTCATATATCGTTTCTCCTTCGCCGATGTAAAAGAGATCAAAAAAGTCTGCCAGAGGTTCCGGATTATAAGTGCAGGGGCCTCCGCCGATCACAAGGGGACAGCCCTCGCCGCGTTCTTTTGCCAGAAGAGGGATCTGACTCAGTTCCAGAACCTGGAGGATATTGGTATAACACATTTCATACTGAATGGTGATTCCGAGAAAGTCAAAATCCCGAATGGGATCCTGAGATTCCAGTGCAAAGAGAGGAATCTTCTGTTCTCTCATGATCCGATCCAGATCTGTCCAGGGGGAATAGACCCTTTCACACCAGGTATCCTCTCTTTTGTTAAACATGTCATACAGGATCTGGATTCCCAGATGAGACATTCCAATCTCATATACATCCGGAAAACACATGGCGAAACGGATGTCCACCTGGTCCTTATCTTTCATTACCGCATTTACTTCATTGCCGATATATCTTGCCGGCTTATCTACCATTAACAGGATTTCATCAGGTAAAGCAAGTCTTCTCATAGATGCTCCTTATTTATTATCGTTTTGACAGTTCTTCCGTTATGTCTTCCCAGGTCACACCACGCTCTGCCATCAATACCATCAGGTGATACAGAAAATCTGCCGCTTCGTACTTAATCTCTTCCGGATCCGGGTTTTTCGCAGCAATGATGATCTCCGTTGCTTCTTCGCCCAGTTTTTTCAATATTTTGTCGATTCCTTTATCAAACAGATAATTGGTATAGGAACCTTCCTTAGGATGATGTTTCCGATCCATAATGATACCGAACACATCCTCAAAGACAGAGGCAGCATTTTTTGCTCCGCCTTCTTTTTTTACAAGATCCCGATAAAAGCAGGAGCGGTTTCCGGTATGGCATGCTGCTCCCTGCTGGATCACTTTTACCAGAAGGGTATCATTGTCACAGTCTATGGACATCTGACGCAGATACTGATAATGACCGGAAGTGGCTCCTTTGACCCAGAGTTCCTGTCTGCTTCTGCTGAAATAAGTCATCCTTCCGGTGCGGATCGTTTTCAGAAATGCTTCCTCATTCATATAGGCAACCATCAGCACTTCATCGTTGGTGTAATCCTGTACGACCACCGGAATCAGGCCATCAGAATTTTTCTTCATCTCTGACCATTCGATGGGGCTCTTATGCTCAAACATCACAACGCCATGGCATGACAGATAATCTCGAAGTGCCGGAATATTCTCATCGCAGATATTGGCCCCTGCCACTCCGAGAACATTTGGTTCTTTTTCCAGAGCAAGCACTTTCTGACGGTCATGAATGGTTAAAAGAGGAACCGTATTCAGCGGCAGTGTACGCACTGCTTCATAGAGATGAAGATTATCGCCTATCAGAAGCATCAGTCTTGCGTATTCCTGTACCTTATCAATTACTTCATGTAAAGCCGCAAATTCGTTGCAGCATACTGCGATCTTCTCTTTTCCGAAACGCTTGGAGACCTCCTCCAGCATATCCATATTGCTGGTCTTGGACATATTCAGCACTGCAGAGGTACAGCCTGCATAGAGCAGTTTTTTTACATCTTCCGGGCGTTTGATATTTCCTGCTCCGATCATGGGAATCCCCACATTCCGGCTGATCTCCCGGATCACATTCAGGTTCCTGTCGTGTTCCGCATCCTCAGAAGAAAGATCGAATATGATCAGCCCGTCAATGGAATTTGCTTCGTAATCCTTTGCCAGTTTCACAGCATCTCCATCCTGATAAAGGCTGTGATTTTTAAAGTCATTTACACATTTTCCGTTTTTGATAAACATTGCTGCAAATAATTTTTTTTCCATCGTTTTTCCCCTTATAAGGTTCCTTTTGTAGAAAGAACACCTGTTATTCTGTCATCGACCATGGTTGCCATATCCAGAGCTTTGGCAAAAGCTTTGAATGCACATTCTGCGATATGATGATTGTTTTTCCCTGCCAGCTGCTGAAAATGAAGATTCATTCCCGATGCATAGGAAACAGCGTAAAAGAACTCCCGCACCATTTCCGTATCCATATCACCGATCTTTTCGGAAGTAAAGCTTAAATTGGATTCCAGATAAGGACGCCCTGAGAGATCAATGGCACAGAGCACCAATGCATCATCCATTGGCAGGATCACATGACCGAACCGACGGATTCCCTCTTTATCTCCCACCGCTTTTTTGATTGCTTCACCCAGTACGATCCCTGTGTCCTCAATGGTGTGATGAGAGTCTACTTCCACATCTCCCCGGATCTTTGCATCCAGGTCAAACAGGCCGTGGCGGGCAAATCCGTTCAGCATATGATCAAAAAAAGGTATTCCGGAATCTACGCTGCAGTTCCCGGAACCGTCGATCTGAAACGTAATTCTAATAGTGGTTTCCTTTGTATCTCTTTGAATCGTGGCTATTCGTCCCGACATGTTCGCTCCTCCCATATGACGTCACGGACCGATATAAACGGATAAAATCCTTTTCCGAACCGTTTTTTAATCAATTATAGTCATAAATCCTCCGGTTGTCAAATTCCAATAAAATTCAGTATACATCACAATTATTCTGTGTTATAATTATTTTGAAAAAACAGGAAAGTGACAAAAATTGTCAGTCAGACTGTCACTTACGAAAGGAGAACTCTTTATGAAAAAGGTATTAGCTCTTACTTTGGCATTCAGTATGTGTGCCGTACCTTTCACCGCTTCCGCAGAAGAAGCTGTGACTGCAGAATCTTTAATGGCTGCGATGCAGGAATACTCTCAGAATGCAGGATCTATGTCCGTACCCATGACCTTGAATCTGGATGCCGCATTAAAAGTAGCATCTGCAGATGCACCGGAGACTTCGATCGGTATTTCCATGACCGGTGGATTTGACGTGAAAGAGATCATCGATCCGATGCAGCTTGCCATGACAGGAAACTTTAAGATGGCGCTGATGGGCGAGACCCAGGAAATGTCCATGGATATGTATATGAAGACTTCCGAGGACGGCAATACCATTGATACTTATGCAAGAAGCACAGAAGACGGTGAAGATACCGGATGGTCACATGCAACTATGGATATGTCAGAATTACTTTCCCAGTTAGGTGTTTCCAGTCTGGAAGATTTAAATACCATGAGCTTTGAAGATCTTCTTGGCGAAGACGTTGCACTGGAATGGAACGTAGAGGAGTCCGATGATGCATACGTTCTTTCCGCAAAACTGGCATTCTCAGACCTGATGCCGCTGATTGAGACAGCAATGGAGGCTTCCGGTGAAACAGCCGGGGATGACGAAATGGCAATGGTAGAATCTCTTCTCGGTTCTTTCGTCATGAACATGTCCTATGAACTGGACAAAGAGACAAAAGCTGCAAAGACCTGCCACGTTGATTTCAACGATTCTGATCTGACCGCTCTCAACGAGATGATCTCCGCTATGATGGGCTCAGAAGAAGATTCTTCTGCTCAGATGGCAATCGAACTCAACGATTTCTCTATGGATATGACCTTCACATACGATGATGTGACAGAGATCACCATTCCGGAGGAAGCTTTAAACGCAGAAACCGTTGATGTAAATGAACTGGCTGATGAAGCAGTCGATTCTATAGAATAAAATGAACCGCATGTTCACAGAAAATGGTTCGCAGGAAATTCCTGTGAACCATTTTTTATGGTACTCCGTATGTGATACGGGAAAACTATTCAAATCTTACATGAATCGAATTCGCATGAGCAGTCAGCTGTTCTGCTTTGGCAAACTGTTCAATATCCTCATGCACTGCCTCCAGTGCCTCTCTGGAATAATAGACAATGCTTGACTTTTTCATAAAATCATCTACATTCAGTGGAGAGAAGAATTTTGCGGTACCGTTGGTGGGCAGCACATGATTAGGACCTGCAAAATAATCTCCCAGCGGTTCACTGCTGTATTCTCCGATGAAGATTGCACCGGCATTTCTGATCTTCGTCATCACTTCAAAAGGATTGGCGGTGACGATCTCCAGATGTTCTGATGCGATCTCATTTGCCGCTTCGATGGCCATGTCCATATTCTCAGCCAGCAAAATATAACCGAACTGATCCAGAGATTTCTGAATGATCTCTTTTCTGGAAAGCACCTGTACAAATTGTTCCACTTCCCCAGACACCTTTTCAGCCAGTTCTCTGCTGGTAGTGATCAGAATGGCAGATGCCATCTCATCATGCTCTGCCTGTGAGAGAAGATCCGCCGCAACAAAACGGGGATTTGCCGTCTCATCCGCCAGCACAAGGATCTCACTTGGACCTGCAATGGAATCAATATTTACAAAACCGTACACCGCTTTTTTGGCAAGGGCCACATAAATATTTCCGGGGCCTACGATCTTGTCCACTTTCGGAATGCTCTCTGTACCAAAGGCAAGAGCTGCGATCGCCTGAGCGCCTCCTGCTTTGTAAACTTCATCGGCACCTGCCTCATGAGCAGCTACCAGAGTTGTAGGATTGACTTTTCCCTCCGCATTACAGGGAGTAGTCATAATGATCTTTTCTACACCGGCCACCTTGGCCGGAACAATATTCATAAGCACAGAAGATGGATAGACCGCTTTTCCCCCAGGTACATACACTCCCACTTTTGCAAGAGGCGTGATCTTCTGCCCAAGCAGTGTTCCATCCGTTTTACTGTCAAACCAGCTGCATCGTTTCTGTTTTTCGTGATAGGAACGGATGTTTTCCAGAGACCGGCGCATGATCCTGATTAATTCGGGATCCACCTGATCATAGGCTTCTTTCAGTTCCTCTTCCGTTACACGAATGTTGGAAGCATTGATCTGTGCTTTGTCAAACTTTGCTGTATATTCAAACAAAGCTGCATCTTTTCTCCTGCGGACATCTTCCACAATTTCCGAAACTCTCTGTTCATATTCCCCATAACTGTGAGGACTTCGCTTTAACAGATCTTCCAGCAGATTCTGTTTGGTTTCTTCTGTCAACGTTACGATTCTCATGATTGACTCTCCTTTTTACAGCACGTCTTTCAGTGCCTTTAATATCTTTGTGATCCGCTCACTCTCCATCTGCATACTGACACGGTTCACCACAACTCTGGCAGACAGCGGGCAGACTTCCTCCAGAACCTCCAGACCATTTTCACGAAGGGTGGCTCCCGTTTCCACAATGTCCACGATGACCTCAGAAAGTCCCACAATGGGTGCCAGCTCGATGGAGCCGTTCAGCTTGATGATTTCTACCGTCTGACACTTCTTATTGTAAAAATAGTCCTTTGCGATCCTGGGATATTTGGTGGCAACACGGATCCGTTCCTGTTTTTTCAAAAGCTCTTTCGCAGAAGCCGGTCCGCAGACACACATACGGCATTTGCCGAATCCCAGATCCAGTACTTCATAGAGCTTACGGTTTTCCTCATCTATAGTATCTTTTCCAACCACACCGATATCTGCGGCACCATACTCTACATAGGTTGGAACATCCGGACCCTTGGCCAGGAAAAATCTCAATTTCAGTTCTTCATTTACAAAGATCAGTTTTCTGGAAGCGGGATCTTTCATCTCATCACAGGTAATTCCTGTTTTTTCCAGCAGTTCCATGGTTTTATTGGCTAAACGCCCCTTTGTCAGGGCAAAAGTTAAATAACGCATTTTCTATTCCTCAATATTATATTTTTTGCAAAGCGTAAGGAGAACGGATGTCTTATCCCGCTCTTCATCAGGCACACAGTCCATGGCTACCCGTTTTCCCAGACTGCGCATCCGTACAGCCAGATGGATCGCCATACTCTGCTGGCTCTTCAGGTAATAAAGCTTCTGCAGTGGCTCCGCTTCCGCAATCTCTATCTTCTGCCTTGAAAGTGCAGCCAGGAGCTGATCGACTACTACCACAAAGCCGATGGAAGGTGCAGCTTTTCCAAAATGCTTCAGCAGATTATCATATCTTCCGCCTTTTACTACCGCATCTCCGCTTCCGAAAGTATACCCGCGGAAGAAAATTCCTGAATAGTAATTGTAACGGCTCAGCATACTCAGATCAAAGCTGATATATTTGGTGATCCCGTAACATTTTAAAATGCCATAGATCTCTTTCAGTCTGCAGATGGCTTCTTTTGCCTCTTCATTTACAGCAAGAGCTTCCGCCCGGTCAAGAATATCCACAGAACCATACAGCTCCGGAATGGCCAGGAGCGCTTTTCGAAGTCCCTCATCCATATCGATTCCGGAGAGAAGTGTTTCTGCACCAAAAATATTTCTGTTGGAAATATAATCTCTCAGTTCATTTTCCTTCTCTTCTTCAAGGGAGAGTTCTTTCATCATGCTTTTAAAATAATCGACCTGCCCGATACTGATCTGAAACTCCTCCAGGCCGGAAGCCTTCAGTACATCCACCGACATAGCAATGATCTCTGCGTCCGCCTGTGCCCTGTTATCACCGATCAGTTCCGCACCCATATGTGTATTTTCCTTAAGTAGTCCCTGATAGCTGGAGCTGTTGATAAATGTTTTTCCCGAATAGCAAAGGCGGATGGCATCCTTTTCTTCGTTGAAATACTTGGATACCGCTCTCGCAATAGACGGTGTGATATCCGGACGAAGAACCAGCGTATTTCCTTCCCGGTCAAAAAATTTATACAGTTCTTTGGAGGGGGTAGTACCCACATCCTGACTGAATACATCGAAAAATTCAAAGGTAGGTGTCTCAATATCCCGATATCCGTAAGATTTCAGAACCTGATGCATCCGTCCCTGAATCTCCAGCTTCCGCTCACACTCTTCATTATATATGTCACGAACTCCTTCCGGAGTATGCAGTAATCTTTCCACAGTCGTCTTCTCCCTTGCACTTTATTGTTGTACAGTGCTAATTCGCTAAATCACTTGTATCATTATACGCACCAATAGGATTCTTGTCAATCCCTTGACAGCAAATCTTTTTGAAGACCATCCAGGTAAGGAACAAGAACCCCATGATTTCTCAAAAGACGGTATTCCCGGTTCAGTTCTTCATACCGGAAACTTTTTCGTCCTCCCTGCTCCTTTCTGTCCCAGAAACGTTTCATATCGCAAAAAGGAAGATAGAATATCTCATCCCGTTTGCTGTAATATATGATCAGAAAAGAAATACCGCCCTGTCTTTCAAATTCTTCCATAAATCTCACCTGATGGGGATGAATATTCTGAAGAGAAAAGGTATCACTGGTACACTCTTTTGCATCAAAGCAGACCGGTACGCCCTGCACGCATCCGATATAGTCCACCGTACTTTTCTGGTCAAAATATGCCAGTGTAATATGACGGCTTTCCTTATCCATACGGATCGGTGTAATAGGCGTCGGAATCTTCTGTATCAGAGCAAGTCCCTTTTCCAGGTAGATCTCATTGGATCTGTTGATCAGATCCTCAAGAAAGGATCCCCTCAGTCCTCTGGAATTCCATGTAGCCATATCAGATTCCTTTCATGATCTTCGTCATCAGAGAAGGCAGCGGAGCTTCAAAGCAACTGCCCGACAAGTAGGACAAAGGCCCGGAGATTTCCGGAAATTCCATCCGGCTGGCATGGAGCAGCTGATGATGAAGCTGGAAGTTTTTTTGATAATAACGGTTGATACTCTCCTTACCATATTTGACATCACCGATGATGGGATGCCCGATGCCGGAAAGATGTGCACGGATCTGATGAGATCGTCCGGTGATCAAAAGCACCTCCAGACAGGTTATCTTCTCTCCCGCCCGAATCGGAGTATATTCTGTTGCAATTGGTTTCGCACCCGGCACCTCTTTATCCAGAATCCGCACTTTATTGAGTACGGGATCTTTATATAAAAAGCCCTCCACACGCTGCTTCTCACGAACAGAACCGGCAACAAGACACTGATAGTATTTATGAAGGCTTCTGTCACGAAGCAGCGCTGCCATGGTCTGCAGTCCCGCAAGTGTTTTTCCTGCAATAAGAAGCCCGCTGGTGTTCCGGTCCAGACGATTGCAGATCGAAGGACGGAAGGTCTGAAGCTCTTCGTCTGTGACTTCGCCCTTCTTAAGCAGATAAGAAAGAATCTCTTCATTCACAGAGACATCTTCCGGGCTTGCTTTCTGGGAAAGGATCCCAGCCGGTTTATTTATGATCAGAATATGATGGTCTTCGTAAATGATCTGATTCGGATCCAGGCAGGGAACTTTTTCATTCAGCGGGTTTTGAGATCTTTCGGAAGAAAACTTTGCATAGGTTTCCTCGGACAGAAAGATCCTTACCACATCTCCCGCATAAGTCACTTCCTTTCCTTCGGCTTTTTTTCCGTTCAGAGTGATATTCTTTTTTCGAAGCATCTTATAGAGAAAACCTTTGGGCGCCTGGTTTAAGTATTTCCCCAGCAGTTTATCCAGCCGCTGTCCCGCTTCATTTTCTCTTACCACGATTTCTTTCATCTTCTTTTTCCTTTCCGGTTCCTATACAGAGATGGCCATGATCACATGCATGACCAGTTCATTTCTGGTAAGGTTTGGATAGCGTTCATCCGGACGATAAGGCAGCGCTTCTTCCGTTTCTTTGTGATTCGGCCAGATCTCGTCAAGCCTTCTGTAAAAAGGTTTTAATTCATGAAAGATCTTTACATTTGCCTTCAGTCCGTTTCCCTGAAGGATCTTTTTCATATGATTTTCTGCAAATACGGCATCTACTTTCGGGTCGTCGGTATAGCAGACAACATTTAATCCCGAAATGACGATACAGGGAAGAGAAATGTTTTTCTCATAAGAGCTGACGGTGGACTCATACAGGACGGTCATATCTTTCACGTGTTTCTTCATTTCCTCATAAATGACCGGATCCAGGGACTTCTGCAGGCAGATCAGAATCATGCTGACCGCACATTTTGCAGCAGGCAGACATCCCATAATGGCAACAAAGGTGAACATATTTTTTCGTGTGCCGGTCTGCCACAGTCCTGTCAGGAAGATCAGGACAGGAAGAGCAAATAATCCCACGGTCAACAGAATCCTTTTTTTCTTTTCATATCTTATATAGCCATACTGACCTTTTTCTGTTTTTTTCAAAATCTACACCTTCTTTTTATGGACATTGCGAATCGTTTTCTTTTTTCCGGGCCTTGCATGACGCCCGAAACGGGCATCCTTTTTCTCTTCTGCACGCTGTCTCAGAATATCTTCTTTTTTGGGACGGATCAGACATTTCCTGTCAAAACCGATCAGATCCGTACGGTGGGCTTTTTCCAAAGCTTCCCTGACCAGATCGTAATTATTCGGATTCCGGTACTGGATCAATGCTCTCTGCATAGCCTTTTCGTGAGGATTCACAGGGACATAGACCTTTTCCATAGTTCTTGGATCTACTCCGGTATAATACATACAAGTGGAAATGGTGGAGGGTGTTGGATAGAAATCCTGCACCTGCTCCGGCATATATCCCAGATCCCGCAGATATTCTGCCAGTTCCACGGCTTCTTTTAATGTAGAACCCGGATGGGAGGACATAAGATATGGTACCAGATATTGATTTTTTTCACATTCCTGATTCAGTGCCTTATATTTTTGCACAAATTTCTGATATACATCATTGGAAGGCTTCCCCATTTTGGAAAGTACTTTATCCGAAATATGCTCCGGTGCAACCTTCAACTGTCCGCTGACATGATGCTCCACCAGTTCACGGAAAAAGGTATCATCCGGATCCGCCAGAAGGTAATCAAACCGGATTCCGGAACGAATGAACACTTTTTTCACATTGGGCAGCTGTCTGAGTTTGTGTAGCAATTCCAGATAATCACTGTGATCTGCGATCAGATTTTTACATGGTTTAGGGAACAGACACTGCTTCTGGGGACAGGCACCCTTTTCCAGCTGTTTTTTACAGGCAGGCTGCCGGAAATTGGCAGTGGGGCCGCCCACATCATGAATATATCCCTTAAAATCCTTTTCCCATACAAATTTGGAAGCCTCTGCAACAAGCGACTCATGGCTTCTGGTCTGAATGATCCTTCCCTGATGGAAAGTAAGTGCACAGAAGCTGCAGCCGCCAAAACAGCCCCGATTGCTGACCAGGGAATACTTCACTTCCTCTATGGCCGGCACTCCGCCTGCTTCCTCATAGGAAGGGTGATAGTTCCTCATATAATCCAGGCCATAGACACGATCCATCTCTGCCTGACTCAGTGGTTTCTGAGGAGGATTCTGCACCACATACATTCCATTTTCATAAGGCTCCACCAGCCGCTTTCCGGAAAATGGATCCGTATTGCAGTACTGCACATAAAAGCTTTTTGCATAATTGAGCTTGTCCGCTTTCAACTCCTCATAGGAGGGAAGCCGAATGTAATCGTAAACAGAATCCAGATCCCGTGTCTTATAAACAGTACCATCAATAAAGGTAAGATCCCTGACTGAGATTCCCGCATTCAGTGCATCAGCGATCTCAACGATGGAACGCTCTCCCATTCCATAGGAGATCAGATCTGCTCCGGAATCCAGCAGAATGGAACGCTTCAGGGAATCCGACCAGTAATCATAATGGGCCAGTCTTCTTAAACTGGCTTCGATTCCGCCGATGATCACCGGTTTCGTGCGATAGGTTTGACGGATCAGGTTACAGTAAACAGTAACGGCACGATCCGGACGTTTGCCCATGATTCCTCCCGGTGTAAAGGCATCTGTCTTTCTGCGTTTTTTTGACACAGAATAATGATTGACCATGGAATCCATATTTCCTGAAGATACCAGGAAGCCCAGTCTCGGTTCTCCCAGGATCGTAACACTGTCTTTGTTTTTCCAGTCCGGCTGGGAAATGATTCCTACCCGGTATCCGTTTGCCTCAAGTATGCGGCTGATCACCGCATGAGCAAAGGAGGGGTGATCCACATAGGCATCCCCCGTAATATATACAAAATCCAGTTGTTCAATTCCTGCTTCTTCCATATCTTTTCCGGATATGGGTAAAAATCCGTTGCTCATGAAACATCCTCTATTCTATAAATTTCTCAGTTCATCTTCGGTAAGTCTTCGGCAGTCGCCCGGCTTCATGGATGGATCCAGTGTCAGACTTCCCATGGAAAGACGCTTCAGGTAAAGCACTTCCTTTCCGACTGCCTGAAACATCCGTTTTACCTGATGAAACTTTCCCTCCTGTATCGTAACCTCAATCTCAGAAATATCACCTTCTGAAAGGATTGTAAGCCTTGCCGGCAGTGTCGGTTTTTCCTCACCGATATCCATTCCCTCCTGAAACCTTACGATATCCTCTTCTGTGACATGGCCTTTTATTCTGGCATAATAGGTCTTATCTACATGATGAGCGGGTGACAGAAGGCGGTGCGCCAGTTCTCCGTCGTTGGTGATCAGAAGAAGTCCCTCCGTATCTTTATCCAGCCTTCCTACCGGAAACAGTTCAGATCTTCTGTCCGAAGATACATAATCCAATACTGTTTTATGAACCTCATCCCGGGTGGCCGAGACACAGCCGGCCGGCTTGTACAAAAGATGGTATTCATACGTTTCATAGAGAATAGGTTTCTGGTCCAGACAGACAATGTCTCCCGGGATCATGATTTTTCTCTCCGGTTGGCGGATCGTTTCACCGTTTACCGTCACTCTTCCCTTTCGAACAGCATTTTTTACATCGGTTCTGGAACCGGCTCCCCCATTGGCGAGATATTTGTCCAGCCTCATTTTTTCCATTTAACTCATTCTCCATCCGCTGTAATATTTATTACGAAGGCTCCCATTGACCCATTTCCCCCAGCCCAGAGGATAACCGTCCACACAGACCAGACACCAGGACTTCAGCTCTTTTGCTTCCTCATCGGAAAGCTCCAGTGTCTCACCTTTCAGATAACGGATCACACGTTCATCCGATACCGGAAGAGAAAGGACGCTTTTGCACTGTTCCATTTTAAGAGTCATGGCCAGTGCCTGGGACGGCTCAAACCGTTTCTTTTTCACCTCGCCAAGATACAGGCCTGTTCGCAGATATCGGATTCCCTTTTTGGGCATCATGTTTTCCTGAAGTGCGTAGATCCTCTCATCCATAAAAAGGATCGTTTTGGATTCCCATTCCACGGTCAGATACTCCTCTGCAAATTCTTTCCAGGCATCCGGCACGGAAATCTTTCCGGGTTCCTTTTTACTCTCAGAATCTTTCTTACCGGCATCGCATTTCTCAAGAAGGGCAGCAAAATGACCTTCTCCGTCGACACGATGAGGGAAAATACGGACACATCCGGAAAGCTCCCGGATTCCGTCAATCTCTTTTCCATGTTCAAATCCCTTACACCATTCCATGGGCAGAAGACGCATCTCTTCATGGTTTCTCAGAAAATGACAGATGACCTGTTCGTCTTCTTTCACTGAGAAGGTACAGGTGGAGTACAAAAGCTTACCGCCGGGCTTCAGCATACCGGCAGCCTGCTCAAGCAGCTCCTCCTGAATCTTTACATAGTCATCCGGCCCCTTCTCCAGCCAGGAGCGGATCATGGATGGATCTTTTCGAAACATCCCCTCTCCGGAACATGGCGCATCCACCAGAATCTTATCAAAATACTCTGGAAACTGCTTCCTTAGTTTTTCCGGATCTTCACTGCTGACCATGACATTCCTGATTCCGAAAAGTTCCAGATTTTTCAGGAGCCCTCTCGCTCTGGAAGTGCTGATATCATTGGCTACGAGAACACCTGTGCCCTTTAGGCGGCTTCCCAGTTCCGTTGCTTTTCCTCCGGGAGCTGCACAGAGATCCAGTACTCTGTCTCCTTCAGAAATCGGGAGTCTGGATGCCGGAAGCATAGCGCTTGGTTCCTGCACGTAATAAAGCCCTGCATAATAATAGGGATGTCTGGTCACAGCCGCTTCCGGAGTAATATAAAAACCATTGTTTACCCATGGAATGGGATACAGTGCAAAAGGCACCAGCCTTTTGAATTCCTCCACTGATATTTTTGATGTATTCACACGGATTCCCTGAAAATTCGGTTTCTGAAAGCTTTCCAGGTAATCCTCATATTCGTTTCCCAGCAATGCTTTCATTTCCTGTAAAAATATTTCCGGAAGTTCCATTGCTTTCCTCCATTGTCTGTTTTCTAAATATGTTCCTCGTCAAAAGAGATCGACTGCGCACGGTAGCCCTCTGATATGATGTCCAACTGCTTGTGAAAACGCTCCAGCTTTTCCAAATCCCCTTCCCGGTATACCTCATAAAATTCATCCTGGATCTTGGCAATCTCCCTTTGATTTGCCAGACTGTACAGATTCTGGATATTCTGCAGAATCTCAGCCACAAGATTGGCCTGCAGCCTCATGGAATTCTGAGCATCCATGATCTCATCCCGCACTCTTGACATCTCATTATCCAGTGTAACGATGGAATCTGCAGAACGTAAAAGCTTTTCTTTTAAATGCTGCGGGATGTTATGTTTGTATTTATACTGCAGGGAATGTTCAATGGTGGACCAGAAATTCATTCCCATGGTACGGATCTGAATCTCTGCCTGAATCGTTTTTGGTCCCGCAGCAGTCTGTACCTGATACCGGATGATCATATGAAAGCTTCGATAACCGCTGGATTTCATATTTTCCACATAATCTTTTTCCTGAATCACCTGCATATCGGTTCGATTCCGGATAATATCTGCCACTTTTGGAATATCCTCCACAAACTGACAGATAATGCGGATTCCCGCAATATCTTCCATTCTCTGCTCAATTTCGTCAAAATCAATATTCTTTTTCTGCATCTTGTCCAGAATGCTGGATACAGACTTTACACGCCCCGTCACCTCTTCAATCGGTGAATAGATTCCTCTGGCATGATGCTCATAACGTAAGTGACTAAATTTTACCGTCAGTTCCCTGACTGCCAGATCATAAGGATCCAGTAAATCTCTCCATAAGCGTATTTCCATTCTCTTTGCCCCTGTCTTTTAAAAATTCCGGTTCTATTGTCTGATATCTTATAATAAAGTATAACACATACAATTCCCCTATTCAACTTATTAAAAATACAGCGAGGTTATTCATGAAAAAATATGTTTATTCCGCCGTATTCATGATTCTTTTTTTCAGTATCCTGCTTTTTCCCGAACAGGCCTTCTGCGGTGCTTCCAAGGGGCTCACACTCTGGCTGGAGACACTTGTTCCCTCTCTTCTGCCAGTCATGATTCTCTCCAACATTCTCATATCGACCAACCTGGCGGGCCGTCTTGCTTATCCGGCTTACATACTCATTTTACGTTTTCTCGGTCTGAGTATCTTTGGAAGCTACGCCCTTCTGTGCGGATTTCTCTGCGGATTCCCCATGGGTGTGAAAGTGCTTTCTGATCTTCGAAAAAAAAACATGATCTCCGAAGAAGAATCTGCCTATCTGGCACTATTCTGCAATAACGTAAGCCCTGCTTTTACCCTGAATTATCTGTTTGGTCAGCATCTTAACCGGAATCATCTCCCAGTCGGTGCCGTACTTATGATCGTATATGGATCCCCTTTGCTTTATGGTCTTCTCACCAATCCGACCTTTCGCAACAAAAATGCAGGACAAATTTCTTCTGTTTCTTCAGTAAACAAGGCATCCTTCACAGCGCCTAACATGGCCGTGACAGATGCCTGTATTACAAACGGTATTCAAAGCATAACAAAACTGGGAGGATACATTACCCTCTTTTCTGTATTTACTTCCATAATGGATCTGATCCCACACAGTTCAGAGCTTTTAAAAGCTCTGCTCACAGCACTGCTGGAGATCACAACAGGAATTCACAGGCTATCAGCTCTTTCGCTCCCCATGCCGATACTCACCATTCTCCTTTGTACCGCAACCGTATTCGGAGGTCTCTGTTGTGCTGCACAGTCGCAGGCTATGCTGAACGATCTTGGTATCTCATTCAGACGATACTTAGGATCGAAAACTATCATCACAGTTCTTGCATTTTTTATGACGATCTTTTTATTTTTTTAGCAGAGAGAAACCTTATTCTGTTTCTTCCTCCTCCTCTTCTTCGACCTCAGCGGAAGGAACGTAGTTGCTGGAAGCACTGCTCTGAGGAGACAGTTCTGCACGGTTTTTCGTAACAATATCATAGCAGGACTGCATTGCATTGATAAAGGTATTGTATTTGGAGCTGACCGTATCCGTTGCATGACTCATGATCTGTTCCAGGTTAGCCAGCATATCGTCTGTATAGCTGATTGCACTCATACGGATATTATTTGCATCCTCTGTGGCGGAGTCCAGGATTTCCTGAGCCTGTCTGCGGGTCTGTTCCAGAAGTGCATTGGACTGAGCAACTGCTTCACGCATTATTTCATTTTCGTCAACCATGCGCTGCTGCTTTTCTGCCGCATCAGCAAGCACTGCATCCGCTTTTGTCTGAGCATCTGCAAGGATCGCATCTTTGTTGCTGATAATCTTCTGATATCTCTTGATCTCATCAGGAGTCTTCATTCTCAGCTCGCGTAACAGTTCTTCCAGTTCTTCCTTATTCACTACGATCTTTGTGGAAGATAATGGCTGAAATTTACAACTGTCCACATACTCTTCAATTTCTTCAATGATCTGTTCAATTCTGCTGCTCATGATAACCTCTCCTTATTCCTTATTATATTTTATACTCTCTTTTGATTCATTTTTTCTGATACTGCAGCGGCTACGGAATCCGGCACAAATTTTTTGATATCTCCTCCGTAAAATGCCACTTCTTTTACCGTAGAAGAACTCAGATATGCATATTCCAGACTGGTCGTCAGAAATATGGTATCGATGCCAGGCGACAGGATCCGATTAGTCTGAGCCATCTGAAGTTCATAGTCAAAATCAGTAATTGCCCGAAGACCTCTTACAAGAAATTTCGCATTGCATTTTTTTGCAAAATCAATAGAAAGCCCACTGAAAGCTTCTACCTTGATGTTACTGATATCTTTTGTTACTTCCATCAGTATCTTAACACGTTCTTCTAAAGAAAACAATGGATTTTTTGTGTTATTCTGCAAAACTCCCACGATCAGCTGATCCACCAGTGCAGCCGACCGTTTCATAATATCAAGATGTCCATTTGTCACAGGATCAAAGCTTCCTGGATATACGGCGATTTTCATGATATACCTCCCACAGATATCCGTCAATTCTATTTTTTAATAAAAATATGGGCATTCGTTTTATATTTTTTGTATTTCACCATCTGATAGCCCAATTCTTCCAGATAATCAAACTTTGTTTCCAGAGAAGCCTCCACAATAATAGAAGTACACTGATCGGCAATAGGAGAATCTCTGAGAAGTTCCAACACTTCCCGTTCTAATCCACGACCGTAAGGAGGATCCATAAATATAAAATCAAAAGGTTCTTCACCGTTCATTTTACGAATGGCATCCATCACATCGCAGGAATAGACCCGGCTGCGCTCTTTTAATTTTGTAAAAGACAGGTTCTGTTCAATACATCCCAGTGCTTTTCCTGCATTCTCCACAAACACTGCTTCCGCAGCCCCCCGGCTCAGAGCCTCAATACCGATCGCTCCGCTTCCGCTGAAAAGATCAAGGAATCGACATCCCCCAAGATCATTTTGGATCATATTGAACAGTGTCTCTTTGATTCTGTCGGTGGTGGGGCGTGTGGCATCTCCCTCCACTGTCTTTAACGGAAGATGTCTTGCAGTTCCTGCAATTACTCTCACTGTGCTGCCTCCTGTACTTGCTTATTCATGTTCATTGATCACATAGCCCGCCAGATTGTAAGCATGGTCGGAGATCCGTTCCAGGTTGCTTAAGATATCCAGAAAAGCTACGCCGTTGGTAGGTTTGCAAAGCTGTTTTGAAAGACGCTCAATATGCTGTTCACGCAGTTCTTCTTCTTTTTCATCCACCAGTTCTTCATATTTTCCAACACTGACTGCATCGTCAATATTGACATCGGCTCTTGCACGGATGGCACAGTCAAAGGCATCTTTCACAAGTCCCATAACTTCAGAGATCTCGCTGACTGCCTGTTCAGAGAAAGTAATCGGTTCATTGCCTTCCTTGATATCAACCAGTTCTGCAATATTCTCTGCATGATCTCCCACGCGTTCAATATCACTGACGGAATAGAACAGGTTCTTTACCAGCTCATGCTGTTTGTCTGTAAGTGACAGATTATCAATGTCAACCAGATACTCCGTGATCATTTCTTCCATCTTATTGATGGTTTTTTCCGTCTGATAAACCTTCTGTACCTGCTCTTTATCAAAATTCATAACCAGATTACATGCGTTGCGCAGGTTTTCTGCAGTGATCTCACCCATATGAACAACTTCTTTGATTGCATTCTCCACTGCAAAATCCGGGGATTTTAAAATACGTCTGTCCAGATGACGGAGTGTAAGCTCCTCCTCTTTGACCGTCTCGGCATGATCGGACTCCTTTTCTTTTACCAGAATACCGGAAAATTTCACAAGCCAGTTTGCAAATGGGAACAGCAGAATCGTGTTTGCTGTCTTTAATCCGGTATGGAACACGGAAATTCCCACACTGGAAATACTCTGATTTCCAAATCCCGGAACAAGATGGAAAAAGATAAAGCAAGCCGTTCCAAATACAATGGCCCCGATCACATTGTAGATCAGATGGATCGCTGCGGAACGTTTTGCATTTCTTCCTGCGCCCATACTGGACAAGATCGCTGTCAGACAGGAGCCGATATTGGCACCAAGGCTGATGTATACGGCAGCGCTTGTCGTAATAGCGCCGCTTGTGGAAGCCAGTGTCTGAACAACACCCACGGAAGCAGAAGAACTCTGCATGATAGCCGTAACCAGTGCTCCGATCGCCATTCCCAGAAACGGGTTATGTCCAAACAGAAGGAAAGCATCCTTGATGATCGGCAGATCCATATAACTCTTTACCGAATCACCCATAAAATCAAGTCCTACGAACAGAAGTCCAAGACCGATACAGATATTTCCGTATATCTTCTTTTTGGAAGACTTGGCAAACATCACCGCAAAGGCACCGATTCCGATCAGAAGAGGCGCATACAGCGACGGGGATAGTGCTTTGAATGTGGAGCCCAGTTCTCCCAGAGATACGATCCATGCAGTAATACAGGTACCGATGTTGGCACCCATGATCACTCCTACCGCCTGTTCGAGAGTCATCATACCTGCGTTCACAAAGCCGACTACCATGACCGTAGTCGCTCCGCTGCTCTGAATGATTGCTGTCAGCGCTGCACCAATCAGTACTGCAACCAGACGGTTGTTGGTAAGGATCTTCATCAGTTCCTGCATTTTCCCGCCTGCTGATTTCTGAATTCCGTTGGACATTTCATGCATGCCGTAAAGAAACATTCCCAGACCGCCACAGAACATAAACAAATTTTGAATGTCATTTATAGACATAGTATATCCTCCCGGATGCGCCTTTGCACCCTGTCTTAATCCATTTTGTAAATCCGTTTTCCTGCAGCCAAGTCTGCTCAGACAATATTTCTCCAGTCCAGATCACCGTGAGCCAGACCAAGAATCAGGGATTCTGCTGTTGCGATATTGGTCGCAATCGGAATATTGTATTTATCGCAGGATCTCGTGATCAGATCAATATCTGCCTGCCTCGGATCATGAAGCACCGGATTGTAAAAAAAGATCACCATATCCATATCATTTCTTTCAATCATTTCCGTAAACTGCCTGTCTCCGCCCATGCTTCCGGGCAAAAATTTATGCACTTTCAGGTTGGTTACTTCTTCGATTCTTCTGCCCGTAATACCTGTAGCATAAAGCTGATGTCTGCTTAAAATTCGTTTATATGCAAGACAGAAATTCTCCATCAGATTTTTTTTGCTGTTATGGGCAATAAAGCCTATATTCATTTTCTCGCCCCTTTCCCAAATTACCCCATACTATTAGAATTATAACATATTTTTGCTCAATATCAAATTAATTTTATCATTATTTGTATTTTTATGAAGGAACTGCCAGTTTATTTTCAAAATTCTTTCACATACTATCATTGCAATAAAAAATATTGCAAACCCAAATCGAACTTACAAAGGAGGCGTTTTAAATGGCAAATCGATCATCTAACACAACCGCAGTACCGGAAGCAAAAGGTGCCATGGATCGTTTTAAATTCGAAGTTGCAAGCGAACTTGGTGTTCCCTTAACAGATGGCTACAACGGAAACCTGACATCCAGACAGAACGGTTCAGTTGGCGGATATATGGTGAAAAAAATGATTGAAGCGCAGGAAAGACAGATGTCCGGTCAGGGAACCATGGGCGGACAGGGTACTATGGGGCAGATGCAGTAAAACGGCAATCCGTATTTCACTGCTAAAGTTTAAACAAAATTAAAATAAGGACAGCGGCGCTACGGATCACATGATACCGAAACGCTTCTGTCCTTATCTTCATATATATTTTTTCTTACAGAGCGATCTTTCCGGTTACCTCATCATTTACTACATAGTAAACGGCGTGTTCTTCCGGCTTTACATACAGAGTAACAGATTTCATATCGCCTGCTTTGTTCTTCAGTTCTTTTGTCCAGATTGTCTTTACTTCCTTCATAAGATCTGCTGTATTGATCTCTTTTCCGGCAAACTGAAGAACCACAGATTCTTTTACAGCTGCTTTTTTAGCGGGAGCTTTCTTTGCCGGAGCCTTTTTCGCTTCTGCTTCATTTTCAGCCGGTGCTTCTGTCTTCACTTCTTCTGCTTTCTTTTCTTCCGTCTTTACAGCAGCTTTTACAGCTTCTGCTTCCACTGCTTTTGTCTCGATCTTTTTCTCAACCGGTTTTACAGTCTTTTCTGTTTTTGCTGCTTTAGAAGCGGTCGCTTTTCTGGTTGCCATACTAAATTCCTCCTCATAACAAAAATGATCTGATCATCAGATATTTTATGTGTCAAATTTATGTCAAATGAAAATATACACCCTTTTTTTTGAAATGGCAATATTTTTTACATTCATACTATAAAATTTGTAAATAACTAGCTAATTTCATATCAAAGATTCAGTTTTTTTAGTTCATTTGACATATATTCATCCAGCTTTTTTCGCAGTTCCCGGTGCTGAGGCAGAGATAGTCCCGGATCTTTTTCCAGAATTCTATCCGCTGCCTGACACGCATTCCGGAGAATCGCCGCATCCGTAAATACATCTCCGATACGAAATTCCATAAGCCCGCTTTGCCTTACACCCAGTATGTCACCGGGCCCCCGCAGCTTCAGATCCTCACCGGCAATATAAAAACCGTCATTGGACTGATTCAGGATGTCCAGTCTCTTCTGTATGCGTTTGCTGTCTGAAGCGCAGATCATGATGCAATAGGATTGATGTTTTCCTCTTCCTACCCTGCCTCTGAGCTGATGAAGCTGTGCAAGACCAAACCGTTCTGCATTTTCAATCATCATTACTGTAGCATTTGGTACATTCACCCCTACTTCCACTACCGTCGTTGAAACCAGAACCTGAATCTGATTCTGCAGAAAACGATCCATGATCTCATTTTTTTCTTTTGGCTTCATTTTTCCGTGAAGGTATTCCACACAGATCGATTCCGGAAGATTTTGCCGAAGGGTGTCCGTATAAGAAATCACATCTTCTCCTTCTATCTCTTCGTTTTGTTCTACCATAGGACAGATCACATAGGCCTGCCTTCCTTTTTCTACTTCCCTTTCTATAAACTGATAGGCCTTTTTCCGGTATCCGGTATTGACCACACAGTTTTTGATTGGAATCCTGTCTGCCGGCAGTTCATCGATCACAGAGATTTCCAGGTCTCCATAAAGGATCACAGCAAGTGTCCGTGGAATGGGAGTTGCACTCATCACCAGTATATGCGGTTCCGTTCCTTTGTTTCCCAGCGTTTCCCGCTGCCTGACGCCAAAACGATGCTGCTCATCGGTGATCACGAGTCCCAGATTCCGATATTCTACACGATCCTGGATCAGTGCGTGTGTTCCTACGATCATATCCGCTTCTCCGGAAGCGATTTTTTCATAAACCAGACGTTTTTCTTTCGCTGTCATGGATCCCGTAAGAAGAACCGATGTAAAAGGAAGCTTCTGCTGATCCATCAGGGACTGCAGCGATTCAAAATGCTGCCTTGCCAGTACTTCTGTCGGAACCATGATCGCACTCTGCAGATGATTTTCAGCTGCAAGAATCATGGAAAGAAAAGCTACGATCGTCTTTCCTGAACCCACATCTCCCTGTACGAGGCGCGCCATGACCTTTTCTCCTGTCATATCCTGACGAATCTCGTTCCAGACCTTCTCCTGCGCATGAGTCAGAGTATAGGAAAGATGATTTGCGGTATACTCTGCAATCTGGCTTTTCTTCATTACAAAAGGAACCTCTGCCTGCTCCCTCGTTTCTTTAAATCTTCTAAGAGACAGGATGAACCAGAAGAATTCCTCAAAGACCAGTCGATTTCTTGCCAGAATCATATGATGCTCATCTCCCGGAAAATGGATCTGTTCCAAGGCATATCGGTATTCGGCCAGTTCATATTCCATACGGATTTCTTTCGGCAGCGGATCCCGGGTCAGATCTGTTCCATCCAGTGCCTGTCGAACTGCTTTTGTGATCATCTGATTCGTAAGTCCTCTGGTCAGAACATAAACCGGCTGAAGCCGTTTCCTCAATTCCTTGTATTGTTCAAAGGAAAAAAGGGACGGCTGTTCCAGATACGTCCTGTTTCCTTTTTTGACTACTTTCCCACAAAACACGTAACTGCTGTCTTTTTTAATCGTATTTTTTAGATAAGGCATATTGTACCAGCGAACAGCAATAGAACCAGCTTCATCGCAAACAACGCTGGAAACGATCTGAAGTCGTTTGATATATTGTACGGTCAGCGGTTGAGCAATACGGCCATATATGACCAGCGTCTGATTTTCTTCTGCCTGAGCAGTATCGGAGATGGCTTCGTATGTTTTATAAGTCCTGGGATAATAAGAAAGCAGGTCGTCAATATTCATTGCGCCTGCCTTCTCAAATATCTGTTTCGTTTTCTCTCCGATTCCTTTCAGACAGGTAAGGGAAGATTTACGATTCATAAGTTACCGTCCTACTCTACAGATACTACATAATAATAAATCGGCTGACCACCCGGATAGACCTCTACTTCACAGTCCGGAAATTCTTCCATCAGTTCTTCTCCAAGAGCATTTGCCTCATCCTCTGTTACATCCTGACCATAATAGATGCTGATCAGTTCTGCATCCTCATCTGCCATAAGGCGAATCGTTTCCTTTGTCACTTCCTGGATTCCTTCACCTACGGCAAGAATCCCCTGATCACCGATTCCCATAATATTTCCTGCCTTGATCTCTTTGTCATCAATATGGGTATCGCGGACTGCATAGGTGATCTGTCCGGTACTGATCATAGAAAGGCTCTCAGTCATAGCCTCTTTATTCTCTTCCGCCGTTTTGCCCGGTTCAAAATTGATCATGGCACAGATTCCCTGAGGAACTGTTTTGGTCGGGATCACCACGATCTCTTTGTCTTTTGTCAAAGCCTGTGCCTGATTCGCTGCCAGAATAATGTTTTTGTTGTTCGGCAAAATGTAAATCGTATCTGCATTCACCTTTTCAATTGCATTGAGCATGTCCTCTGTACTTGGATTCATGGTCTGTCCGCCTTCAATGAGATAATCGACTCCAAGTCCCCGGAAAATCTCTGCAATTCCCTCTCCAATGGATACCGAAATGAATCCTACCTCTTTATGAGGCATCTGTTTCTCTTTCGCAGCAGCCTCAGCAGCTTTTTTCGATGCATCCTTGATCAGTTTTTCCTGATGCTCTTCTCTCATGTTATCGATCTTCATTCTGGAAAGAGAGCCGTAAGTCAGAGCTTTCGTAATAGCCACTCCGGGATCATTGGTATGCACATGCACCTTTACGATCTCGTCATCTGCCACCACCACGATGGAATCTCCAATACTTTCAAGGAAGCCTTTGAATTTCAGTTCTTCCTGTTCAGACATCGGGGTATTGGTCATAATAATAAATTCGGTACAGTATCCAAACTTAATATCTGCTTCACTCTGCGTTTCCATCTTTACAGAAGTACCGGACGATGCAGAAGCACCTTCAATGCTGTAATCGATCTCTTTTCCAAGATAAGCGTCGAAAGCACCCTTTAATACCTGGATCAGGCCCTGTCCGCCGGAATCCACAACTCCTGCTTCTTTTAATACAGGAAGCATTTCCGGTGTCTTTGCCAGAACCTCCTCTGCATATTCCAGAGATTTGGAAAGCAGTTCTTCCATCTCTGCTCCGGCCAATGCCAGCTCAGAGGCTTTATCTGCGAATCCCTTAGCAACCGTAAGAATCGTTCCCTCCTTCGGCTTCATAACTGCCTTATAGGCAGTGGCAACACCCTTTTGAAATGCATCGGCGATCGCAATGGTATCTACCTCTTCCAGATACTTGATTCCCTTAGTAAAACCTCTCAGGAGCTGAGAAAGAATAACTCCGGAGTTTCCTCTTGCACCGCGCAGAGAACCTGAAGAAATGGCTTTTGCCAGAACCTCCATATCGAAATCCTGTAAAGAGGCTACTTCCTTTGCTGCTGCCATGATCGTAAGTGTCATGTTGGTACCTGTATCTCCATCCGGAACGGGGAATACATTCAATTCATTGATCCATTCCTTATTTGCTTCCAGATTTTTTGCACCTGCCAGAAACATTCTGGAACATAATTCGGCGTTAATCGTACTTCTACCCACTTTAGAGTTCCTCCTTAATCAATGGCCCTTACGCCTTCTACATAGATATTCAGTCTTTCCAGTTCCATACCTGTAAATTCTTCTACACGGTATTTCACGTTGCTTATCAGATTTTCCGCAACGGCAGAAATGCTGACACCATATGCTACGATTACATGGAAATCTAAAGAAATTTTATTATCATCGCTGAGGGAAACATTGATGCCGTGTTTTAAGCTGTCGCGCTTGAGAAGCTTTACCAGCCCGTCCTTCATACTGACTGCTGCCATACCGACAATGCCAAAACACTCTACAGCCACGCTGCCTGCATATGTGGCAATCACATCCATATCAATGGAGATGGTCCCCAGTTCGTTTTCCATACGTCCTTTCATAATCAACCTCCAAATATCATAATACTAGATACTTAATTAACAGTATACCAACTTTTCTGGAAAAAGGAAATATCTTTTTTTACTTTCTGCATGGAAATTACAAATTTCCACTTGCAAATTTTTAAACTTTCTGATAGAATACGATTGTTGTCAGTCTGTGCGATAAGGCAGAGACTAATAAGTGAATAAGGAGGTGCTGTCATGGCTAGATGTGCTATTTGCGATAAGGGAGCTCATTTCGGAAACAATGTGAGCCACTCTCATAGAAGATCAAACAAAATGTGGAAATCCAATATCAAATCTGTAAAGGTTAAAGTTAACGGAGCTGCTAAGAAGATGTATGTATGTACTTCTTGTTTAAGATCCGGCAAAGTTGAAAGAGCATAATTTATGAGAGTCGCTTTGAAGCGACTCTTTTTTCTTTCCACTTCAGCACAGAAACAGATTATACCCCACCAGCAGCAGGAAAAAGATCAGGAGAACGGTCCAAAAGGTATTGGATATAAACAGGGATATCAACATCCCGACTGCGATCCAGAACAAGGTATAACCTGCAACCCTTTTCATACGACGTTCTCCCACATCTTTTTTATTATCATATGCAGTTTCTTTAAATTGTTTCTTCCTTTTCCGTGGAAGCTGCTGTCTCAGAAGCAGTATCGCTGCTGCTTCCTCCGGTAAATCGGTTCACAAAGTCCGGCACCATATCCAGAACCTTAGTCAGACCATCCTGATTTTTGATGTTTACCAGTTTTGTGGTCCCATTCTGGATCACAAGGACAGCGCTGGGTGTCATTTTACATCCCATTCCGCCGCCTCCGTTATTTTTCTGGCGATTATTCTCCCGGCCTTCCAGCGCACCGGCACCGATACCAAATGAAACATCCACCAACGGAAGGATGATCGTATCTCCCACTGTGATCGGTTCTCCCACTACCGTCTTGGACTGAATAAATCCATCCATCCCTTTAAACAATGATTCTACCTTTGACTGAAAATTATTTTCTGATGCCATATTCTTCCTCCTTTTTATAATTGCAATGTACGAATTCCTTTTACGGTAATTCTCACATGTTTATCCAGCAGCATTCTTATGCAGACACCCAGGAAATGGCACACCCGGATATGTCCATCCACAACAGCCGTGCCTTCCAGTACCTTATGATTGAAATCTGCTTCCGCTTCCAAATGATTCCCGCTGAAGGCCTGAAGGATACTGAGTATGCCAAATATCTGACCTGTCATGGCAGGATCCTCCAGTCCAAACCGGATCGTTCCGCGAAGATTTCCGGGAACGATATGACGCAGCAGATAAAAGAGCTCTCTCTTCCCATGTTCCACTGCTTTCTTTGTAGAAGTCCGATTCCAGAAATTCATCAGCCGGTCTTTTTTTCGGCACAGATCTGAAATGGTCTCTCTCAAACTGTTCAGCCGCTCAAAGACAGGAAAACGTTTTTCTTTTACAGAATCTTCTTCCGGAACCTGCTGCTTTGGATTGTCCTCTTCTTCCAGAACCTGCGGCTTTGGATCGTCCGGATGTACTGATTCAGTTTCTTCACGAACAACAGTCGGCGGTACAGCCTGAGCGGCCTGTTTCTCTTTCGGCTGTTCTTCCTGTTCCGTTCTGTCCTTAATTGTATTCTCTTCATTTTTGACTCCATCATCCATCGGCTCTCCCTCGTTTTTCAAAAATGGATATCCCAAGATCCGAACCGACCATTTTAGTTCCTTCCCACGGATCTCTATTCCAAATGAAAAAAGCCGAAGAAGCCAGCTCACCCTGGCCTTTGCAGAAAGCTTTTCCTTCATACTTCCTTCCACATGATAACGTATCGGAATAAATAAAACTGCCAGGATCAGGACGAATAAAAGGATGATCAGGAACAGGATCAGATATCCCAGTATTCTCAGTATTCCCAAAATCATATGTAGCATATTCTCACCTGCATTTACTTCTTAAATATTATTTTTTCGAAATAATGATCTTCTGCGTGGTCTCAGCCTGTCCATGGGATATTCTGTCACAGGATCTTCTGATTCCGGCACACAGCTCAACAGATAAGCTTTTACATCAAATGTTCCTGTCTTCTCATAAGTTTCCGTGGTAATCTGAACTGCTATTCCTACCGCTTCCTCATGGCTCTTTGTCAAAGCCACGATCATGGGACAATGACCATGAAGCACCGGCTGAAGCAGACAGTCTGCAGAAAAGATATCAAACAGATCCTGTCCGTTTGAAGCCAGTGTCAACAGACAGATTCCCGGAAGTCCCGCATTGCATTCCAGTTTTCGAATCAGTTTTTCTTTTTTTCCTTCAAGTCCGCTGCCAAGATACAGCCTGCTATACCATTTCATTTTTTTATCTTTACCACCTGAGAGATATTTATACAGAATTAAACGAATTTTCAGAAAAAGACCGATGAAACGTCATCAGTCTTTTTCAAATAATGTGCTTTTGGTACTTCCCCATTGATTTGCTTTTTTCAGGGCCAGATATTCTTCGTATGCCCGTTCGAGCATCGCCCGTTCGTTAGCAAATTTCAGGAGATGATAAGCCTCATGATACTTGTAGTATCCTGAGTCTACAAAATGTTCCTCGCGTTGTGGTTTGCTGTAATAGCTGTCAGAGCGCATCAGATACCAGTGGACATCTTTTTCCACTACATCTTCGGGTACATTAAAGGAATACTGGCTTTTCCCAATGTATTTTACGATCGTCGCCTTCGCACCCGTTTCCTCCAGGACTTCCCGTAAAGCGGTATCCGGATATGCCTCCCCATTCTCTACGGTTCCCTTTGGCAGAACCCATCCTTCATATTTATTCTTGTAGCTTTTAAACAGAAGAAGGATCTTACCTCGAAATATGACCACACCGCCACAGCTCGTTGCCTCAATCATTGCAATGCCTCCTGTAATGCGTTGTGTTTGAATATAGAAACAGTATATCTCTTTTTTCGAAAAACCGCAACTCTTATCTTCAATTTGTTTGTTTAATTATACTGCATGGCGTAATACGCATCAAATACTGCCTTTGCAATGGGAACTGCTGCTGAATTTCCAGTTCCTCCATCCTCTGCGATCACACTGACCACAATATCCGGATCCTCTACGTTTGAAAAACCTACAAACCAGGAGTGGGTAGAAAAATTCTCTTCATTACCGGTATTTCCGTTTACCTCATACTCTGCAGATCCTGTTTTTCCGGCTACAGTATATCCAAGTCCGGAGAGTCTCGTTGCCGTTCCGTACTGTACTACGCTGACCATAAAATCTGTCAGGATCGAAGCTTCCGTTTCCGTCATAAGCTCCTTATAAGGAATAGCCTTTGTCTCTTTTACCAGTACTCCATCTACATTTTCCACCCGGTCAACCAGATAAGGATACATCAGCACTCCGTCATTTGCGACGGCGGAGGTGATCAGAGCCATATGAAACGGCGACACCAGGGTATCTCCCTGACCAATCGCAGTGGTCATGATCTCTCCGTAAGAGGATTTTCCGTTCAGAACAAACTGACTGCTGCTGTAGGGCATGACCGTGGGAAGCTTACTGTTGAACAGAAACTCTTCACAGGTTTTTGCAAACTGATCGCAATCCAGCTGAAGTCCGATATTGGCAAAGGACGTGTTACAGGAATTCTGGAAGGATGTCTGAAGATCTTCATATCCATGCACCTCATAATCGTAGCATTTGATCTGTACCTCATCCTGACTGAAAGCCCCCTGGCATTCATACCAGTAATTCTGATAATCTGTGGGATGCTCCCGGAGATATTCCAGCGCTGTCAGAATTTTGAAGGTGGATCCAGGCGGATACAGACCCTGCAAGGCTCGATTTAATAATGGGCTTTGGGAATCTTCCGCTGTAAGGAATTCCCACCGTTCATCCAGGTTATTGGGATCGAAATCCGGTTTTGATACCATGGCAAGAATTTTTCCGGTAGAAGGCTCCATCACAACAACTGCACCTTTATAAGCGCCAAGCGCTTCAGATGCCGCCTGTTGGATTCTGGTATCCAGAGTCAGGATCAGCGTATTCCCCTGTTCCTTTTTATTCTGTGTACCGCTGGCCACTTTATCTGTAATGGACTGATTGGATGTCATCAGATCATTGTTATAGATCGCTTCCAGACCGGATTTTCCTTTTGAAGTATATCCGACTACATGGGCGAACAGATTTCCTAACGGATAAAGGCGTGTTTCCACCCCGTCCTCATCTACATTGGTTCCGGCCAGGATCTCTCCGTCTGCCGAAAAAATGCTGCCTCTGACGACATATTCTTCCTGGGCGTCTTTTTTGGAATTGTTGGGATTTCGGTTCAGTTCCTCTGTTTTCACTGTCTGGAAATAGATCATATATCCAATCATTGACAGAAACAATGCAGAAAAAAGATAGGCCACCCGTCCGTAGGTCTTATTTCTCTGCTTTTTTGAAATCGTCTTTTTAGGCGGAACCGGTTCTTCATAACCAAATTCAGAATACGGCGATTCCCGAAACCGTTCTTCGTTTTCATTCCGGTGTGAGACAAAATCCGGAATATCAACCCCTTGGTGCCCCATAGTATCGCTGTCGTTCCATTGCCAGTTTCCTCTCTCTGAATCTTTCAATTTGATCCTCCTCATCTTCGCGCAAAATATAGAGTCCCTGTATCACGGCAAACATGATCATCGTGCTCAGCATCGAACTTCCTCCGTAACTTACCAGAGGTATCGTCACTCCTGTCATGGGTATAAATTTCATGGCCCCTCCGATGGTAAGAAATACCTGTACCGCATACATAGTTCCAAGACCCAGGGCCACCAGCCTGTAAAAACGGTTGGAAAGCCGCATGGCAATATTTACAAACATAATGTAGCAGCTCATGCAGACGAGAATAAAACAGATGGCAAAGATCGCACCCAGCTCCTCTGAAATGGCTGCAAACATGAAATCCTGTTCCACGATAGGGATGCTTCCGGGAGACCCCTGAAACAGTCCGGTTCCAAACCATCCACCCGCCGCAATGGCAAACATGGACTGGGCAATCTGATAACCGCTGTTTTCGTAATCCCGGAAAGGATCCATCCAGATATCGACACGCTGCCGCACATGGGAGAAAAGGAAATATGCGGCAACTGCTGCCAGTGCCCCTGCCGCAAGACCGGCCAGAAGATAAGAAACCTTTCTGGTGGACACATAAAGCATAATCATATAAGTAACAAAAAAGATCAATGCTCCTCCCAGGTCTGTGGAGTACACCAGTATCAAAACATGTACCGCCGCCACAGCGGTAGTTACCACAATATCTTTGAAATTTTTTGCATTTCCCAGCATTCCGGCCATACAGAACACAAAAATGATCTTTACAAACTCGGATGGCTGGACACTGAACCCTCCAAAAGAAAATCCAAGTTTTGCACCATAGGTCGTCTGTGCAGCTACCGCTACCGCACCCAGTGCTCCGATTCCGACAGCCGCATAAAGCCAGGTCCAGCGGGTGATCACTTTTACCTTACGGATGATGACCGGAATGATCAGAGCTATGACCGTGGAGACTGCCGCAATCTTAAACTGTTTGATAGACTGATCATAGGAAAGCCTGGTGATCATGATGAATCCGATGGTGATCAGCATACACATATGATTGACGATCAGCTTCGATGCCCTTGGATAAAGGTTTCGAAAAAACACCAGTGTCGCCGCCAGATAAATAAACTGGGCACCATAATAAAACAGCAGTTTTGGCTGTTCCATTTTCAGGTACATGTTCACAAAAGCAATAAAGTGGATCATAAACATCATCAGATTCTGTCTGAGGAACAGAAACTCTTTGTCCTCTTCATCTTTTTTGCTGAAAACGATATAACTCTGCATGGTATAGATCGCCATCAGCAGAATGATCGCATATTTTGAAAACTGAATTATAAGATTTACCACATTCTCACCTATTCCACTCTGCGTTTAAAGTGTCCCTTTGTAAATTCTGTTATTCTAGTACTTTCTGCAGCCTGCCTTTCGAAAGCCCGGATATAATCATCCAGAATTTCTCCTGTTTGTCTCTCATCCTCCAAAGTGAACTGACACCGTATTCCCTGAAATCCCATGGAAACAATCTCCGTATTTTGCATGATCAGTTCCAGAGGCATACTATTATAGATCATATTATAACAAAAACTGCAGCAATTTGTTACAGGAAATTGTTTTTGCATGCGATCCCGCAAAAACAGAGTCTGCTGCTTTCCGGTACAGCCCATATGATTTTTCGCCTGACACTGAGCGGAGATCATCAGCGGAAGATATCCATACACGATCATCTCACTTCCGTCGCACCCTCTTCTTCGAAGCTCCGGTGCTGTCAGTTCCAGCGGAGCCGTATCTTCATCGATCTCCAGCTTTTTGAAAAAGGCTCTTGCTTCCCTGTTCCAGGTATATAAGTTATAATCCGCAATTCGTTTATTTCTATACCCGTTCTCTTTGAGGAACTGATACTCTTCCAGACTGCGTATCAGAATACCGTCAAAGCTTTTCAGAGCCCTTTGAACTTCCGGATCGGCATAATACCGTTCTGCCTTATCACGAAAAATCCATGGCATTGCATAACAGCATTCCTTTCCGGCTTCCCTGCATCTTGCGATCACCTTTCCGGCACGACCTGCCAGATCCTTTGGATCTGCAAAAAAGCTGTACTCCAGGTAAATTCTGTTCACCTGGGGACGCAAAATTGCTGCTGAGAACTGTCCTTTGGAACATACAGAAACGCTCAGACATGGTACCATCCTTCCGTCTTCTGTCTCCTTTTCCGATTTCATTTTAAAAGATGTTTCTGTTTCAGAAGATAACTCTGTTTTCCGATCCGAAAGGTCTCTTTTATGACCCTCCAGGATTCGGCACTGAAGCTCTGCCAGTGCCTTTCTTCGCAGTTCTTTTAAGGACTGGACAGGCAAAAACACAGAATCTCCCATTTCAATCTGCAGATCATCAAATACAAACATCGTATCCCCGGTTTTTCGAAGCTGTTTGTCCACATCCTCCATGGTAAGAGGTCTTTTCTGAGCCGGCTGAACGATATCACCTTCCAGTTTGATCTCGATTCCGTCAGATCTTACACTTAACAATGCCGGCTGATTCATGGCAAGCATTACTTTGCCCTTTATGCTCTGCAAAGACTTTCTTTTCAGATAGATTTCTTCCAGTTCTTTCAGCAGCTCTTCATTTCTCGTTCGGTAACAGATCCCGTTCTTTTTCAAACCGAAGGCCTGGGAAAATGAGGATACTGTAAAACGTTCCCCCCGTTTCACCCCGGATGTCAGGGTAATGGACTGTTCCTTTCCATTTCTCCGGTATTCCAGGACATCCTTTGCATGGAGAGGTTCCAATGCTCTCAGTGTCGTTCTGTTTTTGGATACTTCCAGAATCTCTGCCGCTTTGGTACCCCAGTGATTGGGTCGTTCCATCGACATCATCTCCGGACCATTGTGCTGCATATAATATCCCTTTGAAAAGCCGCCACGATTATAGAGATCCAGAAGTTCGGTCAGATCCTCCTGCTCCACCTGATATCCAGCCTCTCCTTTTTCAAGAAATCGATCCAGATATTTTCGATAGATCCTGACGACTCCTGCTGTATATTCCGGCCGTTTCATCCGTCCTTCGATTTTCAGAGAATAGACGCCGCTTTTCAGGATCTTGGGCAAAATTTCCAGCGTACAGATATCTTTCGGGCTTAACAGGTAACGGTTCTTATCTTTATTTAATCCCTTCTCCCGATCCAGCAGCTGATAGGAAAGACGGCAGGGCTGGGCACATCGTCCTCTGTTGCCGCTCCTCTCTCCGATCATACTGCTGAACAGACATTGTCCCGAATAGCAATAACAGAGTGCACCATGGACAAAGCTTTCGATTTCCACATCCACCTGTTCATGGATTCTGCTGATCTCTGAAAGAGAAAGCTCCCTGGCGGTTACGATTCTGGAAGCCCCCTGTTCCTTCAGACATTTTGCGCCATAGACTCCGGTCACTGTCATCTGTGTGCTGGCATGGATATCCATTCCTGCGAATTCCCTTCGAATCAACTGCAGAACTCCCGGATCCTGAACAATGACCGCATCCAGTCCCTCTTCATAATAGGGCTTCAGATATGTGTAAAACTGATCCAGCTCTTCTTCTTTGACTAATGTATTTACAGTAAGATATAGCTTTTTCCCCTTAAGATGTGCATAATCGATTGCTTCCAGGAGCTTCTGTTCATCCGGATTATCTGCATAAGCTCTTGCACCAAACTGACTTCCACCAATATATACAGCATCTGCACCTGCCGCATAAGCAGCCCGCATACTGTCAAAGGAACCGGCCGGTGCCAGTAATTCTGCTTTCATGGCTTTTCTCCTTTTTCTTTTCGTTCCTGAATGACCAGAAAAGCTGCAACAGAAACCCTTTCAGGCATTTCCTTGCAGCTTTCGTATTCTGCTCTCTTTGAAATCAGAGTTACTTTTTCTTTAATTCATCCAGCTTTCTCTGCATATCGATGAGATTGTGTTTCAGATCAAATATTTCTTTATCTCTTTCGGCTATGCTTTCTTCCAGTACTTCCACCTGTTTTTTTGCCTTGAAATAATCATCCGCAATATTCAGCTGAGCAAGAATGCTCTTTTTATCATTGGATTGCCGGCGATAACTGTCCAGCTTCTGAAACTCCGTCAGCTTACTGTTGATATAATGTGCAACCTTCTGAATATATTCTTCGCTCTCATAGCCACCGATGACAAAAATCTGTCCATTGATCAATACCTGTGTATGGTTCTTTGCTGACATATCAGTTCCTCCCCGGATTGTATGTACAGGAGCATCCTTATTCCTGCCCTGTAGACTGAATATAGTATAACTGAGTTTTTTTATAATTGCAAGCCCAGATGATGATATGCTTTTTCTGTTGCCATTCTCCCCCTGGGAGTCCGATTGATGAATCCGTTTTTCAGAAGATATGGCTCGTATACATCCTCTATGGTACCGGCATCTTCACCGATCGTGGCAGCAAGGGTATCCAATCCCACGGGACCGCCTGAAAATTTCCGGATCAGTGTTTCCAGAAGATTGCGGTCTGTCATGTCCAGTCCATACCGATCCACTTCCAGCAGATCCAGGGCAAAGTCAGCCACTTCCTTTGTGATCACACCATTATATTTCACCTGTGCAAAATCGCGTACTCTTTTTAAAAGCCGGTTTGCAAGTCTTGGTGTACCTCGTGATCTTCTGGCAAGCTCAATTGCTCCATCCGGGTCGATCTCCACTTCCAGTACTTTAGCAGAATGACGAATGATCGTTGCCAGTTCCTCTGTGGAATAGAATTCCAGATGATGGATCACCCCAAAGCGGTCTCTGAGCGGTGCTGTCAAGAGTCCTGCCCTTGTAGTGGCCCCTACCAGAGTGAATCTGGGAAGATCCAGACGGATTGATCTGGCCGCTGCTCCTTTTCCAATCATAATATCAATAGCAAAATCTTCCATGGCAGGATACAATACTTCTTCCACCTGCCGGTTCAGCCGGTGGATCTCATCCACAAAAAGCACATCCCCCTGCTGAAGGTTATTCAGTATGGCTGCCATTTCCCCCGGTTTTTCAATTGCCGGTCCGCTGGTGACTTTGAGATTCACGCCCATTTCATTGGCAATGATCCCGGCCAGGGTGGTTTTTCCAAGTCCCGGCGGCCCATAAAACAGGACATGATCCAGTGAATCCCCTCTCTGTTTTGCCGCTTCTATATAGATCTTCAGGTTCTTTTTTGCTTTTTCCTGCCCGATATACTCATCCAGTGTCTGAGGTCTCAAGCTTGGCTCTACACGAATATCCTCTTCCGTAACCTCTGTTTCAATGATACGCTTTCCCATTCGTTTCTCCTAAAATGACATTTTTTTCAATGCTGCCTTCAGCAGTTCTTCCGTACTCATTTCTTCCCATCCGGAAACTCTTCTGACTGCCTGCAGGGCTTCACTTCCCGGATACCCCAGCGCAACAAGAGCCTGCACCGCTTCGCTGCTGTTCAGCTCTGCCGAAGACGGCTCTTTCTCTGTCGTTTCTTCCAGCTTCGATTCAAATGCATCCATAAGATCAAACTTATCTTTCAGTTCCAGAATCAGTTTCTGTGCTGTCTTGCTTCCGATTCCAGGAGCCTTCGATATGGTTTTGGCGTCACCGGCAAGTACGGCAAATCGAAGATCCGATGCAGAAAAAACAGACAGGATTCCCAATGCTGCTTTCGGTCCGATTCCATTGACCCCGATCAGCATCCGAAAGGTCTCCAGATCCTCCCGGGTAAGAAATCCAAACAGAACCAGAGCATCTTCCCTCACCTGAAGATAGGTATGAAGGAGAACCTGCCCCTTCATCTGAGCAAGCTTCGCAGCATCCGAAGAAGATATCAGAATCTGATATCCCATACCGCCCACTTCTATCACAGCTTTTGTATCAGATACTTCCACAATATTTCCTTTAACAAATGCGATCATATGTAAAGCCTCCCTCACAGGATCTCAAAGAGAACCCTCTACCGTTCTCCACCTGAAAATCATAGTAACTGCCTCTTGGTATGCCAACCTGTTCCATGATAGACATAATCGTGCCTCCATGGATCACCATCCCAACAGATTCCGTTTTTGCTCTCCGGCATGTTTCTATGGTCTGATAAAATGCCGATACACAACGGCCGGAAAATCCTTCTCTGTCCTCTCCGTCCGGGAAAGGAAGCGTCCCCTGGCTGTCGATCCATCTCTGATAGTCGGGATCGGCGGCAAGTTCCAGATAATTTTTATTTTCAAATGCTCCAAAATCACATTCCCGAAAATCTTCTACGATTTCCTGTTCCATACCCGGAAACAGAATCTCGGCTGTCTGCCTGCAACGCAAAAGAGGGCTGACATACAGCTTCTGAACGGAAAACTTCTGTCTTTGTTCTTCCAGTTCGATTCTCCCCTGGCTGCAAAGCGGTTCGTCTGTGACTCCAATATATCTCTTTTCCAGATTTCCTCTTGTTTTCCCGTGTCTGATCAGATAAAGGACCATCTCATTCTCCTTTTATTACCTGAGGGATCCCTGCCACAACACGAATCACCGTTTCAGCCCTCCCGGCGATATCACAGCAGATCCGCCCGGTCTGCTCTCTCCATGCCCGTTCAAAGGCATCCAGAGGGACAAGTCCATATCCGATCTCATCCGAGATCAGGAGGATATCCGGATTCCTTTGCTCCAGTTTCTCTGCAAACTCTGCCAGGCTCCGTTCCTGCTCCATCATTCTTTTCACATACAGATGAAAATGATGGATACCTGGACAGGCAAAAATTTCTTCAGGATCACAGGTACGTCCATCTGCCAGGGATTCTTTTCCAATTTGAAAATATCTGCACGCAGTTTCTGTTTTCTGCTGCCATGCACCACCGATTACCAGTTTCATAATCATGCTCCTTTTTCGTAACTCTTACCTCAACAGATTGGATGCGATCACTACAGCCAGCACCATGACCAATTCACAGACCTGCAGAAAAAATCCCGCCAGGTCTCCGGTAATTCCTCCAAATTTCTGATAGGACATTTTCCGATAAAAAATAAATACCAGAACCGCAGCCAGAAAACAGATCAATCCAAGAACAGGATCCGCCATGATCATCAGTAAAAAGCAAAGAATGACATACAGAATCATCACACAGCCTACCACCCTTTTCTGAGCCATATCTGAAAAGGAAGCTGCCAGTCCGCTTTTTTTTGCCATTTTAAATGTCACCACTGCCAGTCCGCTGAGTGCTCTTGATAAAACAAAGCCTTCTGCAAGAACCATCATCGTATCCGATGTCACTGCAGAATACGCACCGAAAGACAGTACAAAATAGCACAGCCCCATAATAATTGCAAAGGCACCGGAATGAGAATCCTTCAGTATCGCCAGTTTTTCATCCATTGTTTTGTAAGAGTTGATCGCATCTGAGGTATCCAGAAAACCGTCCAGATGGATTCCCCCCGTCACAGCTACAGGAATCAGCATCAGGATAGCTGTATTCAGGTTTTCATTGCCGGTGATCCTCAACCCAACCCTTGTCCATAGGATCATGAGTCCTCCGGTCACAGCTCCGATCAACGGAAAAAAGCAAAACACATAACGCATACGCTCTTTCGTCCATTCTACCGTAGGCATGGGGATTTTAGAATACATGGAAAATGCGATCACCATGGAGTATAATATATTCATTGTGTTTTTCTCCTTTTCTTTCGGATAATCGGAATAGAATACACCACTTCCACCACTTCATCCGCCATTTCGGCAAGCCTGCAGTTTACGCTCCCTAAGGATTTCAGATACTCTTCTGTCATCCGATCATATGTGCATCCGTCTGAAAACACTTCATTGGTAACTACGATCAGAAGTCCGCACTGCTTTAACAGTATTTCAATGCCATTCATGATCTTTTCGGTAATCTCATCACTGTTTTTGGGATCTTTTTCCGCAAACATCTCATTTGCTGTCAGATTGGACATGCACTCAAGTAGAATCGCACTTCCCGATTCTACCCGGACCAGCTGAAGATCCCTGGGACATTCCACAGTCTCAAACTGTTTATCCGCTCTCATCAGACGATGACGCCGGATCCGCTGTTTGCTCTCTTCATCATTACAGATCATGGTAGCAGCATAATATCTTCTGGAAATTCCTGAGGACACAATGCGTTCCTCAGCATAGGCTGATTTCCCGCTTCCGCTTCCACCAGTTACTACGATCAACATCCTCCGCAACCTCTTTTCGTCCCTTTTTCATGCATGATTCCTGTTTTTCATCAGGAAAGAGGCTGATAAGCTTCCAGTTCAATCTCATCAAAGGTACTCATTTTTTCATAGATCTCACATGCCATGTCCAGAATCGGGAACAGGAGAACTGCACCGCTTCCCTCTCCAAGACACATATCCATATGAAAAGGAGCCTCTTTTCCGATAGCCTCCAAAGCAATAGCCGCAGCCGGTTCCTTTGACACATGAGAAGCGATCATGAAATCCCTGCATGCCGGACAGATCCGTATCGCAGTAAGCGCAGCCACAGTGGAAATAAAACCGTCAATAATGATCGGAACCCGGTAAATTGCTCCGCCGATAAATAAACCAGCCATTCCTGCAATATCCAACCCGCCAAGTGCTGCAAGCACATCGATTGCATCTTTGCACTGAGGCAAATGGAGATGGATCGCCTGTCTGATCACCCGTATCTTTTTCTTAAGCCCGTCTGTCGAAAGACCTGCACCCCTTCCTGTCATTTCCTCCACTTCACGATCTAAAAATGCAGAAGCCAGTGCACTGCTTGTGGTAGTATTCCCGATTCCCATTTCTCCGGTTGCAAGGATCTCATATCCCTGGTCTGCAAGCTCTTTTACAAGATCAATTCCGATCTGAAGTGCCCGGATCGCCTCTTCCCGAGTCATAGCCGGTTCTTTTGCAAGATTCTTTGTTCCATAGGATACTTTTCTTCTCATAACCTTCGTATCTGTTACCATACCAATATCCACCGGAATCACATCTGCACCTGCCTTATGACACAAAATGGCTGCTGTAGCCTGACAGGACAGGAAATTTTCCGCCACCAGCGCAGTAACTTCCTGTCCTGTCTGGGTAACGCCTTCCTCGACCACGCCGTTATCAGCACACATCACCACCAGTCCCTTTCTACCCAGACTGATTCTGGAACTGCCCTTGATTCCGGCGATCTGAACAAGAATATCTTCCATTTTTCCAAGACTGTGAAGCGGTTTGGCAATACTGTCCCACTTCCGTCTGCTTGCTTCCATCGCAGCCTCATTCAGTGATTCGATTCTGTCCGTCCATTTTTCTTCTGTCATCATACATACCTTCCTTTGCACATCTTAATCCATTATAAAAAACCTTTTTTTTAATGTCAAGAACAGGCTGCCGAACATCGACAGCCTGTTTCTCATTCCTATTTTTTCAGTAGGCTTAACGCCAGATCCCTTTCTTTTTCATAACGTGTTTTAAATGCCGGGAAAGATTTGATCCTTCTTGCATACAGTTTTTTGATAAAAGTCTCATCTGTCATACTGCTGTTGGGTTTGATCGCCTGAACCGCACCAATGGCGCCGCATTGCGCAGTGGTTACTCCCAAAGATCCCTGTCCATGCTGAATGGAATAGCTGTAAATTGCTCCTTTCACCACATCTGATCTGGTGGCAATCGAAATTCCGGCGGATTCCAG
The DNA here is from genome assembly GCA_016297895.1 of Marvinbryantia sp. Taxonomy (GTDB): domain Bacteria; phylum Bacillota; class Clostridia; order Lachnospirales; family Lachnospiraceae; genus Marvinbryantia. The sequence continues at coordinate 3,875 of JAEDFS010000009.1, read as the reverse complement.
TGCCCGTTCTACATTATCGTAATAATTGATTTTTGCAAAAGTATCCTGAAGCTCCGCAAATGTTTTAGGATTATTGGCATAGATTTTATGCCATGCTTCATACAGCTTTTTGTTATTTTTCAGTTTTTCCCGATTTTCCGCAGTATTTTGATATGCAGCAAACGTTTTAAATGGTGCACAGGCCACCGGCTCTTCCGCATAGGCATATTTGATAAAAGGAAGGAGTGCATACCGATAATCAAACTGATATGCCCCGCAGGCCTTTCCGCTGTCCCCTCCGGTCTGATCGTAAGCCTCTGACCCGGATTCAAATGCAAGGAAGAATAACATATCAGAGGTGGGATTGGTCACTTCCGGAACAAGTGTACATACTCCCGAAGCATCTACAATATATTTACGATCTTTATAGACTACCGTCGTATTTGTCTGCATCACTCCGGTGTCCGGATCGAAATAATAAAGCTTACCGGATACACTGAAAATACCTTCCGCCCGCTTGCCATTCTGAGCTTTGATCAGATAATAGGTATTGCCGTTCAGCTTCAGCCATCCTTTTTTTCGATATTCATTAAAGTAATAATAGGCACCGTCAACCTTGATCCACCCGGTCTGCATGACACCTTTGCTGTTAAAGCAATAGGATTTTTTATTTTTAAAAGTATATACGCAGCTCTTCAGTGCTTTCCTGGTCTTGGAATAAAAATAGTATTTCTTTCCCTTGACGGTTTTCCATCCGGTTTTACTGACTCCCTTGGAATCGAAATAATAGTAATCACTTCCGATCTTAACCAGGCCTTTTACCTTATTTCCGGAATTATTGACATAATATCTCTTTGATCCGGTCTTGATCCATTTATTTCTGTCCATAAATCCATTGGCATTCAGGTGCTTATTTCCGACCCATTTGTTTTTTACCAGTTTTCCATTGGAATAGTACTGCATATCTCCGGTGGAATTCACCTTCACCCATCCATTTTTCGCTGCCTGAGCGATGGCCGGACAACAAAGCAGCATCACGATCATCATCATACACATAGTAACCCATTTTTTCCTGTTCAAAAACTATTCCTCCCTTTTAACTGAAATAGTGATCTCCTATTTTTTTCTTTCCGCTGAAATTATTAAAAAAATAGTAATTTTTTAACACGGATCCTTTGGTGAGAACATACTCAGCCGCCTTCAGACATGAATTCCAGATCTTCTTCGGAACTTTTTTCGATCCGTTCAGAATAGATTTCACCTGACTTGCAGGCTGAAACTGCCCGCTTTGATAAATGACACCTTTTAAAGTATTGGGAAACCGTTTGCTTTTCACTCTGTTTACAACTACACTGGCCACACATTGTTTGCCGTAATACGATTGATTCCCCGCTTCCAGATATGTAATTGCTGCAAGAAGACGGATATCCTCTTTCGACGGAGGATTTTTTGGATTTTTGTTTCCCCTGATGATCGTACCGCTTTCATCCACATAACTGTCACCTACCCACTGTTCCACAGCCATTACACCGTCTTTTCCGTAATAATGCCTGTCCACCCAGAGGGAAGTCACTTTTCCGGTATCTTTTTTGCAGTAATAGGTTTGTCCACCTAACGTAAACTGCCCATATTTCGCTTTTCCGGATGATCCATAGTAATATTTACCAACCCAGCAATTTTTCACCGCAGCGCCATCGGCACCGTAGTAATAATCACCGATCCGTTTTTTTACCACTTTTCCGGTAGTCTTATAACAATAGTAATACTCATTTCCAACCCGAAATCTTCCTGTCTTTTGCCATCCGTTTTTATCAAAGTAGAACCATTTTCCTTTGATCTTATACCACTTCCCTTTTACATAGGTCTTCGTGGAAGTTACATAGTACTTGCGTTTTCCCCCACTGAACTTTTTCCAACCGGCTTCCCCCTTTACCGATAACAGAATACATACAGCAAAACACAGCACTAACGTGCTCCATATCCTTCTCTTTTTCATAACCTCTTTTCCAATCATAGTTGTGGTTTTTACACCAAACATCATTTTTGTTACAAATATATTAATTTTCTCTGACTTATTATAACGAACTTTTCTCTTTTTGTCAACTTCACGTCATAAAAGCAGGAAGATGATCCGTTTTTTGGATTCTCCCTGCTTTTTATTACAATATGATACAGATAAATCCGCCGGTTGTCTCGTTGACGATCCGCTGCATAACATTCTGCAGTTTCTGCTGACTTTCTTCGCCGATCTGTGAAAGTTTAGCCCGGATACCATCCTCGGTCAGCTGTTCAATGGACTTGCCAAAAATATTCGTTTCCCAGATTCCTTCTGTTGTCTGCGAAGAATTTTTGATGTAGGAAATCAAATCCTCTGCCTGCTGTTCACTTCCCACAATTGGCGAAATCTCAGTCTCAATGTCCGCACGTATCAGATGGACAGAAGGACAGGATGCCTTCAGCTTCACTCCGAATTTGCTTCCCTGCCGGATCAGCACCGGCTCCTCCATCTTGATTTCTTCCTGTTCCGGTGTGATCACTCCATATCCTGTATTCCTTACAGCCAGCAGTGCCTGCCTTGCCTTTTCATATTCATTTTTCATGGCAGAAAGTTCTCGGATCATGGAGATCAACTGATACTCGCCGGTTATTTCTACCCCGGCAAGGGAACTGAGCATCTCATAATACCTGGCATCATCCACCTCGATTCTCATAGCTGCCCGATTCTTTTTTTCTTCTTCATTAACCGGTACAGGCAGTACCTTACTGACAAATTCCAGAGCACTGATTTTCGAAATTCCTACATCCTCTATCTGATCCGTGGTCATTTCTTCCTGCATCAGTTCTCTGATCATATTGATCAATCCTGCTTTTACCGGATGATCTGCCGGAAGAGTCTCCACCCATTTCGGTATGTATAGTTCGAGTTTACAGATCTCATTTCTTTCTTCTGCTTTTTCTGTCCCGCTCTCCATCTGGCACTCCTCCCTTCTTATACTGTTCAATATATGCAGGGAAGCTTAAGAATAGCACAAAAAAAGAACCTGCGAACAGGCTCTTTTTGAAAAACGGATTTTACTTTTCAACGATTTCAAGAACATCCATCGGACAGGCTTTTGCGCAGAGTCCGCATGCAATACATTTAGATGCATTTTCTTTCTCTTCAGCTTTTACCATCAGACCGAACGGACATGCTTCCACACATTTTCCACAGCCGGTACAAAGCTTTTTGTTTACCATGTAAACACCTTTTGCATTCTGTGTGATCGCTCCGGCTTCGCACGCTTCCGCACATTTTCCACACTGGGGACATGCCATCGGTTTTACAACACCTTTTCTTTCCACTACCTGAATGCAGGATTTTCCCGGATCAAACTCTTTGTAATACGCATTAGAACATGCACGCACACATTCGAGACATGCCATACACTGACTTCCTTTTTTTACTGCAAGTTTCTTCATTCCCTTTTCCTCCGCCATTTATATTCAATTTCATAATGATAGATTTATCATATCATTTTTTGACAAAGTCCGCAACAGAAATATCCCATTAATGTTAACGAATTGTCAATCCACCCCGGATCAATGCAGATAGCCCATAAACATGGTTGCAATATTAAAGTAAAGGAAAATAGAACACATATCCACAAGTGTTGTAATGATCGGCGCAGCCATGATCGCCGGGTCTAAATTTATTCTCTTTGCCAAAAGCGGCAGGGTACATCCGATCATCTTGGACATCATTACGGTAGCAACCAGAGACAGCCCGGTAATCAGTGCCAGGATGGGATCCCGATACATCAGCATGATGCGAATCCCATTTACGCATGCAAGAACGATTCCCACTATGATAGATACCCGAAATTCCTTAAACATTGCTTTGAAAATATCTTTAAAAT
>JAEDFS010000033.1 GCA_016297895.1 Marvinbryantia sp. | reverse complement strand
CTGATGAATGATATTGCGGGAATTATCCGTATCCCGGCGGATGACAGAGAGTATGCCGAAATGATCCGTGGAAGATGGAAATGGTATTGGCTGCTGATTCTTTTGGGGGCATGTGCATTGGGACTAAGCCTGTCCAATGAATTTATCCATTTTACAGCGGCGGATAGTTTTATCAATGGAGTGTATTCCGGCGTGGGAACTGCATTTGCGGGAATTGGGATTCTGAAAATGCTGAGTGAAAGAAAGCTTTTGAAAGATGAGAAAAAACTGCATACACATCGAATCGAGCGGTTTGATGAGCGGGAAGTAGAGCTTACCAGAAAAGCGGTGGTAACAACCTTTGTGATCTTCAGTTTCCTGCTGTTTGCAGCTATGCTGATCATCGGCTATTTTAACCGTACCGTTTTCTGGTGCTGCTGGGCTTCTTTTATTCTGTATATGCTGCTTTTTGCGGCAATTCGCGGAATCTATGGAAAGAGAATGTAAAATGAATGTAAAATGAATGTAAAATGAATGGGGACCGGTCAGGCTTTCGTCAGTTCCGACAGCGGTGCAAACCGGTACCCCATTTCTTCCCACCTGGTCAGCAGTTCGTCGAGGATTTCAGCGTTGGTTCCGGAGGTATTGTGGAGAAGCACGATGGCTCCGGGATGGATACGGCCCAGAAGTTTTTCGAAAGCTTCTTCTTTTGTGGGCTGATCATTTTCATACCAGTCCACATAGGCCAGACTCCAGAAAAAGGTCTGATACCCAAGGTCCTTTGCCATCTGCAGATTGGACTGACTGTATTTTCCTTGAGGAGGACGATAGTAGGGAAGCATGGATTCGCCGGTGATTTCTTTATAACGCTCTGCTACCGGGTCTAATTCGGCAGAAAATTTTTCAGCAGAAGAGATTGCGGACATATCCGGATGATGCCAGGTATGATTGCCTACGGTATGCCCTTCCTGCCTCATACGTTTGATCAGATCGGGATTTGAATCGAGAAATGTACCGACTACGAAAAAGGCAGCAGGCGCATGATGCTTTTTCAGCGCATCCAGAATCGCAGGTGTATTTCCGTTTTCATAGCCGCAGTCAAAGGTAAGAAAAATTACTTTTTCATCCGTGTCTGACACATACCACGCATTGTAGGACGCCAGTTCTTCAAAGGAGGCATTGGCTACCGGAGGTTTGCCTTCCTCCTGGAAGCTGAGTCCCCAGTTTCCTTCTGCAAAAGACAGAGGGGAATTCCGGGCGGTACTGTTTCCTGAAAACACCGGAAGAGAAAGACCGGCAAAGCGGCCGGCAGAAAAAATGAGGATCAGCAGAGACAGCATGAACATCAGCTTTTTGGATAAAGAAGTTGGAGACATAGGTCACTCCGGGAGAGAGATTTGTAAAAAGATATGCAGATTTTGGAAAAATCATGCATCGGAAGAAAAAAGACTTGACGCTTCTGTGTTTCTTATGTTAAGATGTACAGGCGAATGGAAGTAGGTCTTTTTTTTATGCCTAAAAACCGCAGCCTGAAAAGGCTGCCACAAAAAAGTTTGAGAGCGAGGTGGAAGTTGTGCGCGTTAAGATCACATTGGCATGTACGGAGTGTAAACAGCGAAATTACAACACGACAAAAGAAAAGAAGAATCATCCTGACAGAATGGAAACAAAGAAGTACTGCAAATTCTGTAAGAGACACACAATGCACAAGGAAACAAAATAATTCCGGTCTGGTTTGAAAGGAGAACAGGTATGGGAGAAGTTTCAAACAAGGACAAAGCCCAGGTAAAAAGCTGGTCGGACGGACTGAAAGCTGAATTCAGAAAAATCATCTGGCCGAATCAGAAAGATCTCACAAAGCAGACAGTTGCAGTTGTCAGTGTTTCAGTTGTGCTTGGTGTAGTGATCACGATCATTGACACCATTGTGAAGTACGGTATTGATTTCTTGATTAAGTAAGGACAAGGTGAGCATATGTCAGAAGCAAACTGGTATGTAGTTCATACCTACTCAGGTTATGAGAATAAGGTTAAGGCGAATATTGAGAAAACCATAGAGAACCGGCATCTGGAAGATCAGATCCTGGAGGTACGTGTGCCTTTGCAGGATGTGGTGGAAGTAAAGAACGGTGTTTCCAAAACCGTTCAGAAAAAGATGTTTCCGGGATATGTGCTTCTCAACATGATCATGAACGATGATACCTGGTATGTTGTAAGAAATACCAGGGGAGTAACCGGATTTGTCGGTCCGGGATCCAAGCCTGTGCCGCTTACTGAAGCAGAGATGAGACCTTTGGGAATTCAGGCAGACAATGTTGAGATCGACTTTGAAGTGGGAGATACAGTCAGTGTTATCGGAGGTATCTGGAAAGATACAGTCGGAGTGGTACAGAGTATCAACGAGAGCAAACAGATCGTTACCATCAACGTTGAACTGTTCGGTCGTGAAACACCGGTTGAAATAAGTTTCACAGAGATTCAGAAAATGTAAATGAAGTCATCCGTCAATTCGCAGACGGTTAGACAGTGGGAGGGAAATCCCCCGACAATACCACAAGGAGGTGCCTTATTATGGCAAAGAAAGTAACCGGATATATTAAATTACAGATTCCTGCTGGTAAAGCAACACCAGCACCACCAGTTGGTCCTGCACTGGGTCAGCACGGTGTGAATATCGTTCAGTTTACAAAGGAGTTCAACGCAAGAACAGCAGATAAGGGAGATCTGATCATCCCGGTAGTGATCACTGTTTACGCAGACAGAAGCTTCAGCTTCATCACAAAGACTCCGCCTGCAGCAGTTCTGTTAAAGAAAGCCTGCAACCTGAAATCTGGTTCAGGTGTTCCGAACAAAACAAAAGTTGCAACCATCAGCAAAGACAAAGTACGTGAAATCGCTGAGATGAAGATGCCGGACCTGAATGCAGGAAGCATCGAGGCAGCTATGAGCATGATCGCCGGAACAGCAAGAAGTATGGGAATCGTTGTTGAGGAGTAACTTGTAAACAGAACACAGTGGGAGGGACATTCCCGCAAATACCACCAGGAGGTTATTTAATATGAAAAGAGGAAAAAGATATTTAGAAGCGGCAAAAACATTTGACCGCGCAACTCTTTATGATACAGCTGAGGCAATCAGCGTTGTAAAGAAAAATGCTGTAGCAAAATTTGATGAGACAATCGAAGCTCATATCAGAACCGGTTGTGACGGACGTCACGCTGATCAGCAGATCCGTGGTGCTGTTGTACTTCCTCACGGAACGGGTAAAAAGGTTCGCGTCCTTGTATTCGCTAAGAATGCAAAGGCTGATGAGGCTCTGGCAGCAGGCGCTGAATACGTAGGAGCAGAAGAACTGATTCCGAAGATTCAGAACGAAGGATGGCTGGATTTTGATGTTGTTGTAGCTACTCCGGATATGATGGGTGTAGTTGGACGTCTGGGTCGTGTACTCGGACCGAAAGGCTTAATGCCGAACCCGAAAGCCGGAACAGTTACTATGGACGTTACAAAAGCGATCCAGGATATCAAAGCAGGTAAGATTGAGTACAGATTGGATAAGACCAACATCATCCATGTGCCACTTGGAAAAGCTTCTTTCACTGAGGAGCAGTTAGCGGACAACTTCCAGACGCTTATTGGAGCTATTGTTAAAGCAAAACCGGCAGCAGTAAAAGGTCAGTACCTGAAGAGTGTAACTCTTACATCTACTATGGGACCGGGCGTGAAGCTGAACACTGCAAAACTGGTTTAAGAGTTCCGAAATAAACAAAGTGTAATTATGACTGCCGCAGGAGAGATCCTGTGGCAGTCATTTTTTTGAATGAATAGTCAGAAAAATACATAATATTTATAAAATATAAAGAATATAAAAGAAAAAATTGCAAAATAGTGTTGACAAATAGCTGCACAGATGTTATGATACAGATAACAAAAACAACAACGGATACGTAATAAGAAACGAGAAATCCTATTACCTTATCTGATGGGTGTTATGGAATCTAAGAACAGGAGGTCGGACCCATGGACACAGTCTCAATAAATAAAATTCAATATGATCGTGGTAGAGCAATTGTTTCCTGCGGAAAAGACCTTTGTCGAAATTACTGATCCGTAAGATATATTGATATCAGTTAATCGGGGAAGAAATGACGGACAGAAAGAGAAAGGGTAATCAATCAAGAATGTTTGATAAAAAGCTCTTCATATTGAATCAATACCACATGAGATGATTTAAATAATATAAGATAAATCATAATTCAGATAGACAGCAGGAAAGAAACCTCCGATTATAATTACGAATTATACAAATAAATATGAAAGAAAGCCATTATCAGAAAAGATAGTGGCTTTTTTGATTACGTATTGGATCCAAAAATGAAAAATGGTGGATTTTGCTGCTGCGGCATCTACTGTTTTTTTTACAAAAATAATGAACAAAATTATGCAAATTACATAAAAATTTTCACGTTATTAGAAAGTATATTGCAAAAATTGCTGAGATATGATATATTCTAACATAGTTAATCCATTGGACAAACTAAATAGAGCAGAGGATATGTGACATGAATCAGCAAGAAATGAAAGAGGAAAATAAGAAAAAGATATTATCTGAAATACTTTCCTGTCCGGGCATTTCGCGTATTAGGCTGGCAAAAAAATGCTGTTACAGTAAAACAACAGTATCCATTTTGGTAGATGAATTGATCAGAGAAGGATATGTGGAAGATGGTGGAACTCTGACTGATGTAAAGCATACACAGGGGCGTCGACCGACATCACTTTTTCCGAATACCAGAAAGTACAGTATCCTGAGTGTTAATCTGGATAAAAAATTTGTGCAGATTGCAAAAGCAGACCTTTCCACTCAGATCAGCTGCGTGGAAGAGATTGCTTCGCATATAACAAAAAATTCACAGGAAGAACTGTTTGCATTTCTGGAACAGTATATACGCAAAGAATGTGTTCACACCTGCATTCTGGCAGTCTGTTGGATTTTGCCTGCGATGATAGACAGGGATCATAATCAGCTGATATCCGCTGTTTTGGATGAAACGATCACAGAGAATTTTTTTGAGAGGGCAGAGCGGCGTTTCCCGTATACCAGACATTTTTACTTCAATGATACAGCTTGTCTGGCTTATGCGGAAAAAGTACATGGATCTTTCCCAATCGATGAAGATTTCGTATACATTAACATGAATGAAGGCGTGGGTGCTGCATTTGTGTTAAATGGGAATCTGCTGGGCGGACCGGTGGGACTGACAACACAGTTTGGTTCTTTCTCAATCGGCAGGAAAGGAGAAGGTCAGAAAAACCGATGTCTGGAGAATGAGATCGGTGAAAAGGGGATTCGTCAGCGACTGATGGAGGTCAGTCGAAAATATGATCCGCAAGGAAAAGATGAGATTCCGGAGAAGCTGACTTTTGGGGACATTAAAAGACTGGCTTTACAGGGGAATGAGGCTGCAAAAGAAATGCTGAATGATATGTCAGAGGATATGAGTTACGCACTTGGCAATTTAATTACGATACTTCATGTAGAACGTATTGTGATTGGGGGAGCAGGGCGTGAACTGGGAGATTGTTTTTTGAACTGTATCCGAAAAGATATTGTCGGCACCGGATTTTGGCAGTTTGTAAATAATACGGAAATTGTGTATTCTGATCTGGATCAGTACGCAGTGTTGGATGGAGCGGTACACTATTTCCTGGATCAGTGTTTTGAATTTGTTGAGTTGGATGAACAGGAGGAAACGGGGTAATTATGGAGAAAAGAATCATTGCTGTGAATTCAAATTGTTATCATGGATATTCCATTGAAGAAGCACTGGAAGGAATCCATGCAGCAGGTTTTCATTATGTGGAATTGACAGCGACCAAGGGGTGGACAGAGCATGTGTTCCCGACCCAGTCATTTTCTTACCTGCTGGGTCTGAAAAAGAAAATGGAGGAGCTGGATCTGATTCCCTTTTCTATGAGCGGACATTGTAATCTGATGGATGAGGAACGTCTCCCGGATTTTATTGAGAATATCGAACTGGCACATTTCTTCGGTTGTGATTATATTGTCAGTTCCGTGGGAGAAGCACATCTGAAGGACAGGCAGACCACAGGAAATCAGATACTCTGTGAACATTTAAAATCTCTGATCCCATATCTGGAAAAATATCAGATGACATTGGTGCTGGAGATTCATGGAGAACACTGTACCGGAAATATTTTAAAAGAAATTACCGATGCTGTGAATTCAAAGTGGGTCAAGATCAATTATGATACAGCCAATGCTATTTTTTACGGAGATGTGATTCCGGAAGCAGATATGGATGATTGCGATGAGGATCTTGCTTACATGCACCTGAAGGATAAAGCGGGTGAAAAGAAAGAATGGAATTTTCCGGCACTGGGAGAAGGATATGTAAATTTCCCTGAGATCTTCCGCAAATTGGAAGAAACACAGAATACCTGTCCCTTCAGTATTGAAATCGAGTTTACACCGGATGGAGCAGGAAGCCTGGAAAATGTCAATAAGGCTGTAAAGACCTCGGCAGAATACCTGAAAAAACAGGGATTTGTTTTGTGAGAATCAAACACGTTAAGTGTGTTGATATAAATAAAAGGAGGAAAAAAGAATGAACAAGAAATTAGTTACCCTTACAATGGCAGTGGCTATGGCAGCAACTGCAGGCTCCGCAGCTATGGCAGAGGAGAACAAAGAATACACATTCGGATATATCGCATATGATATGACAGATATCTGGAATGAGTATTCTGCAAATGCATTTGAATATGCAGCAGAGCAGGCAGGCGTGGAAGCGGTTGTCCTGGATTCCAAGAACAGTCTGGAAGAATCTGTAACAGCAATGGAATCTTTGATCCAGCAGGAAGTAGATGGTATTTCCATTTTCCCGATCTCTACAGAGCAGGGTGCACAGCTGGTTAAGATGGCAAATGAAGCAGGTATTCCTGTAACAGTGGAAAACTTCGCTATGGATATTGATGATCCGGGCGATTACATCGCATCTGTTGCATGTGAATATGATCAGATCGGTTACAATGCAATCAAATATATTGCAGAAGCAAAACCGGGTGCAAAAGTATTCTTCTGTGCAGGACAGGAGGGTGCAGGTGTATATGAGAAATATCAGGAAGGTGTAGACCGTGCACTGGAAGAGTTTGGTGACAGCGTGGAAGTAGTAGCTACACTTCACGGTGACTGGCTGACAGATAAGGCTTATAACTGTACTACAGACCTGATCTCCTCAGGTGAAGAATTTGATTACATCTTTGCAAACAACGATATGATGGCTCAGGGATGCTATCAGGCACTGGAAGATAACGATATGACAGATATTCCGATCGTATCTACAGGCGGATCACCGGACGGATATGAATTACTGGAAAGCGGTGTAGAAGCAGCAAACATGACGGCTCCGGTATCTGTACAGGGTATCCAGACATTCAAGAATTTATATGATTATGTAGTAGAAGGAACAGAACCGGCTGAAAAATTCACATCTCTTCCGGTTATTCCGGTATCTGCTGATGATACATCTGCTTATATTGCATGGGATGATTATGAGTCAGCTTACAACTATGTATACGGAGAATAATTAGAGACAATCTGTAAGGAGCTGTGCAAGCGGCTCCTTACCTGTTATGGAGGTGCATCCTTTGAAAATAGATTACGCAAATACCAGACCGATACTGGAAATGAAAGATATTAAAAAAGAGTTTTCCGGTGTGTATGCACTGTCAGGAATCTCTTTTGACCTTTATGAGGGAGAGATTCATTGTCTGGTCGGGGAAAATGGTGCAGGAAAATCTACACTGATGAAGGTACTCAGCGGAGCATATATGCCAACCAGCGGTACCATCTGCCTGAATGGAAAAGAATACAGTACATTGACTCCGACGCTTTCAAAGGAACTGGGAATCAATATTGTGTACCAGGAAAATGATCTGGTACCTTCCATGAATGTGTATGAAAATATCTATATAGGAAATGAAGAAGTAAAAAAATTTGGATTTGTTGATTTTAAGAAAATGAGAACGGATACGGTCAATCAGATGAAGAGTCTGGGAATAGAGATCGATCCGGATACAAAAATTGAAGATCTGTCCGTATCAGATCAGCAGTTTGTAAAAATATTAAAAGCTCTTTCCGCAGAACCGAAGATTTTGATCATGGATGAGCCAACCTCAATGTTTAATGTGGAAGATGCGGCAAAGGTATTGGATTTAGCAGAGAAAATTGCCGATAAGGGAATCGGAATCATATATATTTCTCATTACTTAAGGGAAGTAGTACAGATCGCAGATCGTGTCACCATTATTCGTGACGGTCAGGTTATCAATACATATACCAATGAAAACAGAGACCTTTCTATTGCTGTGATCACCAGCGACATGGTAGGTCGTCCGGTGGATACGTTTTATGAAAAAGAAAAGTGTGAGATCGGAGATGTGATGCTGGAGGTGAAGGATCTTCAGCTGACAAAAGACAGTCCGAAGATCAGTTTTCAGGTACATAAGGGAGAAATTCTGGGATTTTCCGGAATGGTGGGGGCAGGACGTACGGAAATCGTCCGCGCCATTACGGGAGCGGATCCAAAATATGCGGGAACCATTAGGATCAATGGGAAAGAAGTAGAGATCCGTAATCCGTCTGACAGTATTGAGTGTGGTTTTGCCCATATCACAGAGGACAGACAGAAGCTTGGTCTGATGCTTGGTGGCAGTGTCCTGGAAAATACTACAATCATAGGTTTGAGAAACAAAATAAAAGGATGGTTTGTCAATATCAGGAATCATCCGCCGCTTGTGGAAGGGATTATCAAAGACCTTCATGTAAAGACCCCGTCTATCTGGACAGAAACTATTTATCTTTCCGGAGGAAACCAGCAGAAAGTGGTTTTGGGGAAATGGCTGTTTGCCGATCAGGATATTTATATTTTTGATGAACCTACACGTGGAATTGATGTAAATGCAAAAGCAGAGTTTTATAAACAAATGTCGAAATTGACGGCTCAGGGAAAATGTATCATTATGATCAGCTCGGATATGCCGGAACTGATCTCCATGAGTGACCGGGTGCTGGTGATCCGCGACGGAGCCATTGACGGAGAACTGACCGGGGATGACATCAATGAACAGGAAATTATTAAAAGAGCGTTAGGAGTAAAAAAACATGAGTAAAAACAGCGGAGCAGTGAAAAAAAGTATTTTTAAGGATCAGAGAGTATTACTTGCAATTGTTATTGTCGTTATCATTGCAGTGGTATCCTGTATTAACCCGAAATTTATTGCAGTGAAAAATATGATCACAATTCTGCAGCAGATTTCCGTAACAGGAATTTTAACTATGGCCATGAGTATCCTTCTGATCGGAGGAGGGGTTGACCTTTCGATTGGTAACCTGATGGTGTTGTCCGGTGTTACCATAGCACAGGTTCTGTCTCTTGGATACAGTGTCCCCCTTGCAGTGCTTGCGGGAGTGGTTGTAGGAATGGCCGGAGGATTATTAAATGGTGTGATTATTGCAAAAAGCAAATGTATCCCATTGATTATTACTCTGGGAACCAGTCAGATCTTTTACGGTCTTGCGCTGACTATATCAGGCGGAAGGATCATGAGCTTTGACGGGGCATTCAACTTTATCGGAAAGACAAAAATCGCAGGCTTTTTCCCGGTGATGCTGTTTGTTCTTGCCATTGTAATAGTTGTATCTTATATTCTTATGAATTATACGAAGTTCGGAAGAAGACTTACCTGTATCGGAGGAAATGAAAAGACAGCTTTTCTTTCCGGTATCCATGTAACAAAATACAAAGCGATCATGTACGGAATAGCAGGTCTGTTCTGCTCGATTGCGGCCATTGTCTTTTCTTCCAGAATTGATTCTATTACAGCGAATGCTGGTTCCGGATATGAGACCAATGCACTGACAGCAGCTATTATTGGCGGTGTGACTTTCGACGGAGGAAAAGGAACCGTTACAGGAGCATTTTTAGGTTGTATTCTGATGGGTGTGATCAGTAATGCCATGAACATTCTGAAAGTGGAAACCTATGTACAGACGATCATTACCGGTGTGATCATTGTCTGCGCAGTGGTACTGAGTAACTACAATAACATGAAACGTTCATAATAAGAAAGGATCGTATATATGATAAAAGTAGCGATTGTGGGAGCAGGTTTTATGGGGGATACCCATGCGTCCGCATACAGTAAGATGGAAAGTGCATCACTTGTGGCAATTTGTGACCAGAACGTGGAAAAAGGTGTACAACTGGCGGAAAAATTTCATTGCAGACATTACGCTGATTTTGATGAAATGGTGAAAGATTGTGAAATGGATCTGGTTGACATCTGTCTTCCGACTTTCCTTCATGAGCGGTTTGCAGTAAGGGCAGCGAATGCGGGCAAACATATTATCTGCGAAAAACCGGTGACTCTGAATGTAGAATCACTGGATCGTATGATAGATGCTGCAGAGAAAAATCATGTGACCATGTATGTGGGACAGGTTGTACGTTTCTGGCCGGAATATGTGGAAGCAAAACGATTGCTGGATAAAGGCGTGCTTGGAGAGATAAAATCTTATTATGCAGCACGTTTAAGCGAGCATCCGGCATGGAGTGAGTGGTATCGGAAAGCAGAAAACAGCGGAGGAGGACTTCTCGATCTTCATCTGCATGATATAGATTATGCCTGCTATCTGTTTGGAAAACCGGAGAAAGTATATGCGACCGGAAAGAAAAACGAATACGGAAGCTGGAACCATGTATCCAGTATGCTGACATTTTCCAACGGAGTCAGCACAACGATTGAAGGAATACTGGAAATGCCGGAAGGCTATCCGTTTACCATGCAGCTTCGTATCGCAGGAAGTAAAAAAGCCTTTGAGTATATTATGAAAGCAGGAAAAAATCTGGAAGATGTTGCGTCAGCAGGAAGGGCGGCCTATGTATATGGAGACGGAGAAAGCAAAAAACTTCCGATTCAGGAAGATGACGCATATACCATCGAATTGCAGCATTTTGTCAACTGTATTGATTCTGGTAAACCATCTGAGGTGCTGAATATGCAGCAGGTACGTGAGGTGCTCTGTACCATAAGAGCACTGCATCAGTCGCTGGAAGAGGGCAGAGAAATCGTGGTATCCTATTCATAATAAGAAGTCAGTTATCTGACAGAAGGGAAGGATCTGAATGAAAACAGGATATAGTATGTTTTCCTTTACAGAGGATGCGGATGTTTCCGAAAAATTTCATTTGGTAAAAACGGCTGGATATGACGGGGTAGAACCGGTGATGAGTGAAAGCGGTTATCTGAACCGGAGTTCATCAGAAAAAGAGATTCTGGACATAGGAAATATAGCGAGAGAAGAAGGTCTGGAGATCCCGAGTGTGGGCGTCTGGTCATTGTGGGAAAATAATCTGGTATCGGATGATGAGAAGGTTCGCTGCAAAGCGGAAGATATTATTAAGAAGCAGATAGAAATTGCAGCTCTGTTGGGAGCAGATACGATTCTGGCTGTGCCGGGGTATGTGGGATGCGACTTTGCATCCAAACCGGAAAGAATCCGTTATGATATCGCTTATGACAGATGCAGGGAAGCTCTGGGAAGACTGGCACCGGAAGCGGAAAAAGCAAACGTACATATTGGAATTGAAAATGTATGGAATCGATTTTTGCTTTCTCCCCTGGAGATGAAGCGTCTTCTGGATGAAGTGGGATCAGATTATGTGGGTGCCTATTTTGATGTGGGAAATGTCATTTATACAGGATATCCGGAGGACTGGATCCGCATTCTGGGAAAGAAATATGTCAAGAAAATCCATTTATCTGATTACCGCAGAGATCAGGCAGGGCTGGGGGCTTTTGTTGACCTTCTGGCAGGAGATGTGGATTTTGAGGAAGTAGGAAATGCGTTAAAAGAAATCGGTTATTGTGATTATCTGACGCTGGAGATGCTTCCGAATTATAAGAAACATCCGGATGTATCGGTATTCTCCGGAAAGCATGCGGTGGATCTGATCGCCCGGATGTGTGAATAGATAAGATCATGTGAAATGAAAGAGAAAAAGTAAAAATCCGGTTGACAAGCCCGGCAATGTGTGTTAGTCTATGAAAGAACTGCCGAAGACAGCAGGTGCCGCAAGGCATAAGGATGAACACGCCTGCCGAGGAGTAAAGAATTTCAATATACTGAAATGATTTATGAACCTCTCTGTTTTTGGAACAGAGAGGTTTTTTACGGCGGTACACAAACTATAAAGGAGGTGCACCATTTCATGGCGAAAGTAGAACTGAAAAAACCGATCGTGGCTGAGATCAGTGAAAACATCACAGACGCACAGTCCGTTGTATTGGTTACTTACAGTGGAATCAATGTGGAACAGGATACAGCTCTTCGTAAAGAGTTAAGAGAAGCTGGTGTTGTTTACAAAGTGTACAAAAACACAATGATGAACTTCGCATTCCAGGGAACCAGCTGCGAACCACTGACAAAACATCTGGAAGGACCGAACGCAGTTGCTATCAGCAAGGATGATGCGACAGCACCGATCAGAATCATTGCAAAATATGCAAAGACTGTTCCGTCCCTGAAACTGATTGCCGGTGTTGTAGAAGGCAACTACTATGATGAGAAGGCAATTCAGGCTCTGGCAGAAGTTCCGTCAAGAGAAGTTCTTCTTGGCAGACTGCTTGGAAGTATCCAGGCTCCTATCGCAAACTTTGCTCGTGTTATTAAGCAGATCGCTGAGAAAGAAGCGTAAGGGATACACGCCGTATCTGAGCGTGGAATAAAATCAAAAAACATATCATAAATGGAGGAAAATGAAATGGCAAAATTAACAACAGCTGAATTTATTGAAGCTATCAAAGAGTTAAGCGTATTAGAGTTAAACGAATTAGTAAAAGCATGTGAAGAAGAATTTGGTGTATCTGCAGCAGCAGGTGTTGTAGTAGCAGCAGCTGGCCCGGCAGAAGCAGCAGAAGAGAAAGATGAGTTCGATGTAGAACTGACAGAAGTAGGACCGAACAAAGTTAAAGTTATCAAAGTTGTTCGTGAAGCTACAGGCCTTGGTCTGAAAGAAGCAAAAGAAGTTGTTGACGGTGCTCCGAAGGTACTGAAAGAGGCAGCTTCTAAGGCTGAAGCAGAAGATCTGAAAGCAAAACTGGAAGCAGAAGGCGCAAAAGTTACTCTGAAATAATCGGATTCAGATGCGAAGATATGGGACTGGTGCATATTGCATCAGTCCTTTTTTATAACACAGGGAAATGAGGAGAACTTGAGATGAATATGTTACAGAAATGGCTGAACCGTGTGTTTATTGACGGTCTCAGCGGAATGGCTCATGGTCTGTTTGCTACATTGATCGTGGGAACAATCATCCAGCAGATCGGAACCCTGATCGGAGGAAATCTGGGAGATACGATCTATCTGATCGGAAAAGTGGCTGCCGCACTTACCGGAGCGGGAATTGGTGTAGGCGTGGCCAGCAGGTATAAGGAAAGTCCGCTGGTGATCCTGTCTGCGGCAACCGCAGGAATGGTGGGAGCGTTTGCGGGAAAACTGATGGCGGGACAGGTACTGGCGGACGGAGTGATGCAGTTTGCAGGACCGGGAGAACCACTGGGGGCCTTCCTTGCGTCCTATGTCGGTATTGAATGCGGACATCTGTTTTCCGGGAAAACCAAGGTGGATATTCTGGTAACCCCGATCGTAACGATCGGTACCGGTTCAGTGATCGGTCTTCTGGTGGGACCCGGTGTATCAAAGATCATGACGAGCCTTGGGGCACTGATCAACTGGGGAGTGGAACAGCAGCCCTTCCTCATGGGAATCGTGGTATCTGTGCTGATGGGTATGATCCTGACCCTTCCAATCAGTTCCGCAGCCCTTGGAATCATCCTGAATCTGTCCGGTCTGGCAGCAGGAGCCGCTACGGTGGGATGCTGCTGCAATATGGTCGGTTTTGCGGTTGCCAGCTACAGGGAAAACAAAGTGGGCGGTCTTCTGGCACAGGGAATCGGTACTTCCATGCTGCAGGTGCCGAACATTGTGAGAAAACCGGTGATCTGGCTGCCGGCCATTTTGTCCAGTGCGATTCTGGGACCGGTCGGAACCATGCTTTTTAAAATGACCAGCAATGCCACCGGATCCGGTATGGGAACGGCAGGACTGGTAGGGCAGATCATGACGTGGCAGACGATGACCGCCACAGAACCCGGCATGGTGGTACTGATCAAGATCCTGGTAATTCAGATCATTCTTCCGGCTATCGTTACTCTGGCAATTTCTGAATTTATGAGAAAGAAGGGCTGGATCAGGTTCGGAGATATGAAGCTGGATCTGTGAAAATAAAAAAAATAAATTTTGTTGTTGACATGCCTTGACCGGGGTGGTATAGTATAAGTTGCACTATTGTGTAGCAGTGCGCCCAAAGGGTGTTTTATGCCCAAAAATCATGGTTCGTTTTTGGCTAATATTGGCAAAAAAGTTACCAAAAGTACTGCACATTTATATAAAAAGACAGGGGTGAAACGTCGATGGAGAAAAACAGGATACGTCCTATCACAAATGGCAACAGTTTCCGGATGAGTTACTCAAGACAGAAAGAGGTTCTGGAAATGCCGAATCTGATTGAGGTTCAGAAGGATTCCTATCAATGGTTTCTGGATGAAGGCCTGAAGGAAGTTTTTGATGATATCTCACCGATCCGTGATTATAGTGAAAAACTGAGCCTGGAGCTGGTGGATTTCAAGCTTTGTGAAGATGATGTTAAGTATTCAATTGAAGAATGCAAGGAGAGGGATGCTACTTACGCAGCACCTTTGAAGGTGAAAGTCAGACTTCATAATAAAGAAACGGACGAGATCAATGAGCATGAGATTTTCATGGGGGATCTTCCGCTCATGACAGAAACCGGTACTTTCGTAATCAACGGCGCAGAACGTGTTATCGTAAGCCAGTTGGTACGTTCTCCTGGTATTTACTACGCTATTGCACATGATAAACTGGGAAAGAGACTGTTCTCTTCCACAGTGATCCCCAATCGTGGTGCATGGCTGGAATATGAAACTGACTCCAATGACGTTTTTTATGTTCGTGTAGACAGAACCAGAAAGGTGCCCATCACAGTTCTGATCCGTGCACTTGGCATCAGTACCAATGCAGAGATCATTGATCTGTTCGGGGAAGAGCCGAAGATTCTGGCTACTCTGGCAAAAGACGTTTCTACCAATTATAAAGAAGGTCTTCTGGAATTATATAAAAAGATCCGTCCGGGCGAGCCGCTGGCTGTGGAAAGTGCGGAAAGCCTGATTATGGCAATGTTCTTTGATCCCAGAAGATACGATCTGGCAAAGGTAGGCCGTTATAAATTCAACAAAAAACTGATGCTGCGCAACCGTATAGCGGGTCATGTGCTGGCTGAGGATGCGGTAGATCCGTCTACCGGTGAGATCCTGGCAGAAGCCGGTACGAAAGTCACCAGGGAACTGGCAGATGCCATTCAGAATGCAGCCATTCCTTACGTAATGATCCAGACAGAGGAGCGCAACGTGAAGGTGCTTTCCAGTATGATGGTAGATATCACCAGTTTCGTGGATGTAGATCCGAAAGAAGTAGGTGTTACGGAATTAGTATACTATCCGGTGCTGAAATCTATACTGGAAGAATATAGCGATATGGATGATATCAAGGATGCCATCAGACGTGATATTCATGATCTGATCCCGAAACATATTACAAAGGAAGATATTCTGGCATCCATCAACTATAATATGCATCTGGAGTATGGACTGGGCAATGATGACGATATCGACCATCTGGGCAACCGGCGTATCAGAGCGGTTGGTGAGCTGCTTCAGAACCAGTATCGGATCGGTCTTTCCAGACTGGAGAGAGTGGTACGTGAGAGAATGACAACACAGGATCTGGAGGGTATTTCTCCCCAGTCTCTGATCAACATCAAACCGGTTACCGCAGCCGTGAAGGAGTTCTTTGGGTCTTCCCAGCTGTCCCAGTTCATGGATCAGAACAACCCGTTAGGTGAGCTGACTCACAAACGTCGTCTTTCCGCACTGGGTCCCGGTGGTCTGTCCCGAGACAGAGCCGGATTTGAGGTGCGTGACGTACATTATTCCCATTACGGAAGAATGTGCCCCATTGAGACCCCTGAAGGTCCCAACATCGGTCTGATCAACTCACTGGCTACTTATGCAAGAATCAATCAGTATGGTTTCGTGGAAGCACCTTACCGTAAAATTGATAAAACTGATCCTAAGAATCCGAGAGTTACGGACGAAGTTGTGTACATGACTGCAGATGAAGAGGATAATTACCATGTAGCACAGGCGAACGAGGCACTGGATGCAGAAGGACATTTTGTGCGCAGAAATGTATCCGGTCGTTACAGAGAAGAGACACAGGAATATGACCGCTCCATGTTTGATTATATGGATGTGTCTCCGAAGATGGTATTCTCTGTGGCAACAGCCCTGATTCCTTTCCTGGAGAACGATGATGCAAACCGTGCGCTGATGGGATCCAACATGCAGCGTCAGGCAGTGCCGCTTCTGACTACGGAAGCTCCTGTGGTTGGTACCGGAATGGAGACAAAGGCAGCTGTGGACTCCGGTGTCTGCGTGGTTGCAAAGCATGCCGGCACAGTAGAAAAAGTGACTTCCAGAGAGATCGTAATTCTTACGGATGATGGTCGGAAAGATGAATATCATCTGACAAAATTCCTGAGAAGTAACCAGAGTAACTGCTACAACCAGAAGCCCATCGTATTTAAGGGTGACCGGGTGACTGAGGGACAGGTGATCGCAGACGGTCCTTCCACCTCCAACGGGGAGATCGCTCTTGGAAAGAACCCGCTGATCGGATTTATGACCTGGGAAGGATATAACTACGAGGATGCGGTACTGTTAAGTGAAAGACTTGTCATGGACGATGTGTATACATCCGTTCATATTGAAGAATATGAGGCAGAAGCCAGAGATACCAAGCTGGGACCGGAAGAGATCACAAGAGATGTTCCCGGTGTTGGTGATGATGCACTGAAGGATCTGGATGAAAGAGGAATCATCCGTATCGGTGCAGAAGTTCGTGCAGGTGACATTCTGGTCGGAAAAGTAACTCCCAAGGGAGAAACAGAACTGACAGCAGAAGAAAGACTGCTTCGTGCAATCTTTGGTGAAAAAGCCCGTGAAGTAAGAGATACTTCCCTGAAGGTACCTCATGGAGAATACGGAATCGTGGTAGATGCCAAGGTATTCACCAGAGAAAACGGGGATGAACTGGCACCCGGTGTAAATCAGGCAGTGCGTATTTATATCGCACAGAAGAGAAAGATCTCCGTAGGTGACAAGATGGCAGGCCGTCACGGAAACAAGGGTGTGGTTTCCCGTGTGCTTCCTGTAGAAGATATGCCGTTCCTGCCAAACGGACGTCCTCTGGATATCGTGCTGAATCCTCTGGGTGTGCCGTCCCGTATGAATATCGGACAGGTCCTGGAGATCCATTTAAGTCTTGCAGCAAAGGCACTTGGATTTAATATTTCCACACCGGTATTTGACGGAGCCAACGAGATCGATATTATGGATACTCTGGATCTTGCAAATGATTATGTCAATCTGGAGTGGGATGAGTTTAAAGCAAAACACGAAGCAGAGCTTCTGCCGGAGGTAATGGATTATCTGTATGAAAACAGAGATCACAGGGCGCTCTGGAAGGGAGTTCCGCTCTCAAGAGACGGTAAAGTAAGACTTCGCGATGGAAGAACCGGTGAGTACTTTGACAGTCCCGTAACCATCGGACACATGCATTACCTGAAACTGCATCACCTGGTAGACGATAAGATCCATGCACGTTCTACCGGCCCGTACTCTCTGGTAACACAGCAGCCTCTGGGTGGAAAAGCTCAGTTCGGCGGACAGCGTTTCGGAGAGATGGAGGTTTGGGCACTGGAGGCTTATGGTGCCGCCTATACACTGCAGGAGATCCTGACTGTAAAATCTGACGATGTGGTTGGCCGTGTGAAGACTTACGAGGCCATCATTAAGGGTGAAAACATTCCTGAACCCAGCATTCCGGAATCATTTAAGGTTCTTCTGAAAGAGCTGCAGTCTCTGGGACTGGATGTGAAGGTACTTGGTGAGAACCAGAAAGAAGTAGAGATCATGGAAACCATCGATTACGGCGAGACAGATATCCGTTCCGTAATCGAAGGAGACAGAGGATATAACAGACGTGAAGAAGCGCCTCTTGGCAATTACGGCTTCAGCCAGCAGGAGTTTGAAGGCGAGGAGCTGGTTGATATAGAAGAAGAGGAAGATGACAGCTTTGATGATCTGGATGACAGCTATGAGGATGATAATGAATAAGGAGGGAACCATTCATGCCAGAAACAACAACAAATGAAGCATACCAGCCGATGACATTTGATTCTATCAAAATTGGATTGGCTTCTCCCGAAAAAATCAGAGAATGGTCCCGCGGTGAAGTAAAAAAACCGGAAACCATCAATTACAGAACTCTGAAACCGGAAAAAGACGGTCTGTTTTGCGAGCGTATTTTTGGACCCAGCAAAGACTGGGAGTGCCACTGCGGCAAGTATAAAAAGATCCGTTATAAAGGTGTAGTCTGCGACCGATGCGGTGTTGAGGTTACCAAATCCAGTGTTCGAAGAGAGCGTATGGGTCATATCGAACTGGCAGCACCGGTATCCCATATCTGGTATTTCAAGGGAATTCCTTCCAGAATGGGTCTGATCCTGGATCTTTCACCGAGAACCCTGGAAAAAGTACTGTATTTTGCAAATTATATCGTGCTGGATGCCGGGGATACCAACCTGATGTACAAACAGGTGCTGACTGAGAAGGAATATCAGGAAGCAAGAGATACTTATGGAAATACATTCCGTGTGGGAATGGGTGCGGAAGCAGTGAAAGAACTTCTGGAAGCCATTGATGTGGAGAAGGAAGCAGAAGAACTGCAGGCTGCATTAAAGGAGGCATCCGGACAGAAACGGGCCAGAATCATCAAGAGACTGGAAGTAGTAGAAGCTTTCAGAGAATCCGGAAATAAACCGGAATGGATGATCATGACTGTAATCCCGGTGATCCCGCCTGACATCCGTCCTATGGTACAGCTGGATGGAGGACGTTTTGCAACGTCTGACCTGAATGATCTGTATCGACGGATCATTAACCGGAATAACCGTCTGAAAAGACTGCTGGAGCTGGGAGCTCCGGATATCATTGTCCGCAACGAAAAGAGAATGCTGCAGGAGTCTGTAGACGCTCTGATCGACAACGGACGCCGTGGACGTCCTGTGACAGGACCTGGCAACCGTCCGCTGAAATCCCTGTCCGATATGCTGAAAGGTAAATCCGGACGTTTCCGTCAGAACCTTCTTGGTAAGCGTGTAGACTACTCCGGACGTTCCGTTATCGTAGTTGGACCGGAACTGAAGATCTATCAGTGCGGTCTGCCCCAGGAAATGGCAATCGAGCTGTTCAAACCTTTCGTAATGAAGGAACTGGTGGCAAACGGAACTTCACATAACATCAAAAATGCAAAGAAAATGGTTGAGAGACTGGAGCCCCAGGTATGGGATGTTCTGGAACATGTCATCAAAGAGCACCCGGTTATGTTAAACCGTGCACCTACACTGCACAGACTGGGTATCCAGGCATTTGAGCCAATCCTGGTTCAGGGTAAGGCAATCAAGCTTCATCCCCTGGTTTGTACCGCATTCAATGCGGACTTTGACGGTGACCAGATGGCTGTACATCTGCCATTGTCTGTAGAGGCACAGGCAGAATGCCGTTTCCTTCTGCTGTCTCCCAACAACCTGCTGAAACCGTCAGACGGAGGTCCGGTAGCCGTTCCTTCTCAGGATATGGTTCTTGGTATCTACTATCTGACTCAGGAAAGACCGGGAGCAAAGGGAGAAGGCAAGTTCTTCAAGAATCTGAACGAAGCGATCCTGGCGTATGAGAACGGTGTGATCACCCTGCAGACCAGAATCCACGTTCGTGTAACGAAGAAAATGGCTGACGGAACAAATCTCACAGGAACCGTAGAGTCTACTCTGGGAAGATTTATCTTCAATGAGATCCTTCCGCAGGATCTGGGTTTTGTAGACAGAAGCATTCCGGAAAATGCATTAAAGCTGGAAGTAGATTTCCATGTAGGCAAAAAAGGACTGAAGCAGATCCTTGAGAAAGTCATCAATACTCACGGTGCAACAAAGACTGCCGAGGCATTGGATGATATCAAGGCAATGGGCTATAAATACTCTACAAGAGCAGCCATGACCGTATCAATTTCCGATATGACGGTGCCGCCTGAAAAACCGGAGCTGATTGCAAAGGCTCAGGATACCGTGGACCGGATCACAAAGAACTATAAACGTGGTCTGATCACAGAGGAAGAACGTTATAAAGAGGTTGTAGAGACCTGGAAAACGACTGATGATATTCTGACAAAAGCGCTGCTGGATGGTCTGGATAAGTACAACAACATCTATATGATGGCTGACTCCGGTGCCCGTGGTTCCGATAAGCAGATCAAACAGCTTGCAGGTATGCGAGGCCTGATGGCGGATACAACCGGTCATACCATCGAGCTTCCTATCAAGTCCAATTTCCGTGAAGGTCTGGACGTACTGGAATACTTCATGTCTGC
>JAEDFS010000090.1 GCA_016297895.1 Marvinbryantia sp. | reverse complement strand
TTTCATTGACATTCTCTCTCCAATCTTAACAATGCTTCTTTATTTCTAATACCTCCGCCATATCCTGTGAGACTTCCGTCTGAACCGACCACCCTGTGACATGGTATCAGAATGCAGATGGGATTCCATCCAACTGCCTGGCCGACAGCCTGTGCGGACATTCTGCGGATCCCTCTGTTTTTCGCTATACGTGCCGCAATCTCCCCGTAGGTCATAGTTTTCCCATAAGGAATTTCTTTCATAATCCCCATGACTTCTGCCCGAAAGGGTGTGAGATTTTTTATTTGATACTCCGGGAAAAAATCCGGATCCATTCCTCCAAAATAACTATCCAGCCATTCACAGGTTCTCTCAAAAACCGGAAGATTTGTCTCCTTAAAGCAGCTTCCATGTTTCCCGGCATCCCGGGATTCCTCAAACCAAAGCCCTGTCAGGTACTCCCCATCGCTGCTCATATTCAGATCAGCGAAGCCTTCCGGTGTCCGGTATTTCCACATGTACATTTTTCATTTTCCTCACATCATCGATATTCTTTTGCTCCAACTGCCATCCGCATGATTGCGGATACCGCAGCAAAGAGCACTCCTGCAACCGGCCACACAATCCAGGTGAAATCCCACCTCATGGACCAGAAGCTCCATCCCAGATAAACCGCAGTCGTCAGACACCAGTAAGCGCCATAGAATCCATCCAGTTTTCGTTTTACCCGCTTTTCCTCTTTTGAAAATTCTCCTTCCTGAAGAAGGATATCGAAACTGTTTTTGATCATGCTTACCCGAATCATTACGTTGACACCCACAGCAATCAGCAGCAGAAGAAACGCTGTAAAAGCACCGCATACAAAATCCGGAGCGTCCATGACTCCCACGATCACCAGAGGAACGACTGCCAGAATACAAAGAACCACTCCAATGGCAATTCCCTGGGTAAAAGTCGATTCATAACCGTTTCTTTTTTCTTTCACCATACCGGACACTCCGTATTCTGTTTCAAAATAATCTTTTTGCAAATGTTCCATATGGCTTTCTCTCATACTACAGGTGATAAACAGATAGACTGCCAGAGCAATCATTCCAAACAGGAACACAAGCCCCGCTCCTCCTGCAATCGATTCCGAGATATGAAGCACATGGTCTCCCGCCATGGTTCCCAAAAGAACCAGAAGAGCCGGACTGACAATACACATGGAAGTGGCATTTGCAATGATGGGAGCATTTTTTCTCTTCGTATCAAGAAATTCATTTGCTTCTTCCATAGAAACTCTGCGCAGCGGTTCACTCTCTTTTGGCTCCGCATTTACACAGGGCGCCGCCAGGTCCATCTCCATCTCATCTTTCAATAGATAATCCGTACTTACTCCAAAAATTTCCGCCATCAAAATGATTCTCTGCAGATCCGGAACAGAGCCCGCACTCTCCCATTTTGAGACGGCCTGTCTGGATACCCCCAGTTTCTCCGCCAGTTCTTCCTGCGACCACCCATTCTTTTTTCGTTCTTCTGTAATCTTGTCTGCTAAAATCATAAGTAGATTCTCCTCCTCTGTTTTACTGTTCTGACAGTATCAGCTTAAGCTTTTTGCCGGTTGCATACCACCATTTCAGCATTACAATCTGTCAATTGCCCGTTGCTTCCTTTATTGCCTGCCAGATCTGTTTTTCATTAACTGTCAGATATTCCAGATTCTGAGTCCTCCGTAATCAAATACCCCGCTGCAAGCAACGGGGTATTTGGTCTACGCTTCACTGTCTATCCAGATCCTGCGCTGCTATGAATCCATAATCTGTCTCCGCACTCATCACGGCACGCAAAATAGCTTCTGACATTACCTGTGCTGCCAGCGTACCTACCATATCCTGATCTGCAGTCACTTCTCCCACAGACATGGCATAAATACTGTCCCCATCTGCAGTCGTATGTACGGGACGAATCGAACGGGCGTAACCATTCTGGGTCATGGATGCGATCTTACAGAGCTGTGTCTTGTCAAATTTTGCATTGGTAATCACAATGCCAAGCGTCGTATTTTCTACAAATTTATTTTCAACCACAGCATAGCTTTTATAGAACTCATCCTCTGTGTCAAGAAACGTGTTTTGATCCTCTGCAAGCAGTCCGGCTACCTTCTCTCCACTCTTCCAGTCATAAATATCTCCCAGCGCATTGACAGCTACAATAGCCCCGACCTTCAGTTCTCTGATCTGAACTGCATAACTTCCGATTCCTGATTTCATACAGCCATCTGCACCATGGAGTTTTCCCACGGTAGCACCTGTCCCGGCTCCCTCATTTCCGTCTTTATAATTTCCTGCCTCTGCATTCACGCAGGCCTCATAACCCATTTCCTTATCAGGCCGTACCTGATAATCTCCCACTCCCAGATCGAACAGGCAGGACTCACACACCAACGGAACTTTTGTGATTCCTACGTCGTAACCAATATCTCTTTCCTCCAGATACTGCATCACGCCTCCTGCCGCATCCAGTCCAAACGCACTTCCGCCGCTTAATAGCACAGCATGAATACTGTCTGCTGCTGCCACAGGTTTTAACAACTCTGATTCTCTGGAAGCAGGGCCGCCTCCTCGCACATCCAGCCCTGTGGGTGCTCCCTTCTCACAGATGATCACGGTGCATCCCGTTCCGGCTTTTTTATCCTGTGCATTTCCAATCTTAATATTTTCGATATCTTTAATACTGATTTCCTTCATCACTGTATCTTCTCCTGTCTTTTCATCTCAGTCGAGGAGACTCCCACCTCTTAGGCGGTGCGCAAGAAATCCGTCTCAGTGGTGGGAACAGGTCTCCTTCATTTTACATTCAATACTGCGGACCGGCTGGAATGATAATAGCAGCAATGATGTATGCCAAAAATCCGCTGCCTCCCATAGCACAAAACAGCACCCAGATCAGACGTACCAGTGTCGGATCTATGCCAAAATACTCCGCAATACCTCCACAGACACCGCCTATTATTTTGTTCTCATTGGATTTATATAATCTTTTATCCATCTTGATCCTTCCTCTTTTCGATTATATTTGAGCGAATTTCGAATCCTCTCTGTTTATATCTTTATTCTATTGACCTGGTTCGTTTTCCGATAGGTATTTTTTACAGTAAATTGTGTCAGTTTTTTATCCTGCTCGAAAAAAGAGTCTAATACTCTTTGTGCTCCATAATATGCAGGCTGCACAGATAAGAGAGCAAAGCGGCTGCCAGACTGATCAGAATCAAAAGGAGCAATACTGAGAAATCACTCATTTTCCAAAGAAATTCCGGCATGTTTGACCCTTCCGGCAAAAGTTTAGACCCTGCATATATCAGTACAAATATTCCTCCACCGATCAAAGCAATTGCCACACGGCTTTTTTCTGCGCCAAACTTCAGCTGCAAAGGAAGCATAATGGCTGTCAGCAGGACAAATACAGGGATAAAAGCAAGTGTTTCCGGCAATGCCTCCACCGTCAGCAGGTTTCCTCTGGCAATCGTACATCCCGCATAAATCAGGATCGATATGCCCCAGCCCACCAGATCTGCCAAAAGACAGAATGCATACTTGCTGTACACATATACTTTTTTCGTAATAGGCAGTGTCAGCAGAAACGGATATCCGTTATCAAATTCATCATAGGAAATGGTGCTGATTGCCAGGATAGCACAAAGCATTGTCAGATACCCGATCACAAAAGAACCATCGGCAGAAAAGCCCATCAGAATGCCAACTCCGATCATCACCAGCAGTATCCGGCTTCTCTGTACCAAAAGACAAAGATCTTTCTGTAATAATCCACGCATTTTATTTCCCTCCTGTCATGATAAGGATCAGGTCATCGATTCCGCATTTTTCGATCACCATACCCGGATAATTATCTATAAAATACTGTTTTTGATTGGTCAGACAGCAATACCCAAAGCTTTCCTTTTTCCAGCCAATTATATAATTCTGATCCAGCTTCTGAAACTCTCTGTCTTCTACCTTTATAACTGCATAATCCGATAAAATGACATCTGTGTCCTCATGAAGAAGGATCTTTCCCTTGTGGATCATATAAATGTCGTCGCACAATCCTTCCAGATCGGTGGCAATGTGTGAAGTGATCAAAACAGCACGATCCTCTTTCTCTGTCAGATACCCGCGAATAATGTCCAGAATCTCATTTCTGGCCTCCACGTCCATGCCGGCTGTCGGTTCATCCATGACAAGAAGCTTTGCATCATGGCTTAATGCTACCAGGACACGCAGCTTTGCCTTCATACCGGTAGAGAACTTCTGAATCAATTTGTCATCCGGGAGCTCATAATGTCTGCAGGTCGCCAGGAAGTTTTTCCGGTCGAAGCTGTCATACATTTTTTCCAGGATCTTTGCTATATCCTTAACCGTCAGATAAGCACTGAATCCGGAATCAGAAAGTGCCACACCGATCTTCTGCTTATCCTTCGTTGTCAGTTCCTCCGCATTTTTATCAAATACCCTGACCGTTCCCCCATCCGGCCTGATCAGTCCTAAAACAGACTTGATCGTGGTACTCTTACCGGCTCCGTTTTTCCCTACCAGACCGGTAATCCGGCCATCCGGAATATCCATTGACACATTCAGAGAAAAATCCTCATAATTTTTTGTAAGATTTCTTACCGATACCATAGTCACTCCTCCAATAAAATCTCAATAATCTCCCGGATTTCTGCAGGACTCATACCTACGGCCTTCGCTTTATCAAGTGCACTGGCAAAATCCTCTTCGACGGCCCTGCGTCTCGCCTCTGCCGCAAGCGCACGATTCGTGGGGGCAACATAAGTTCCCTTACCGTGAATTGTGACTACAAACCCTTCCTCCTCCAGCCGGTCATACGCTTTTTTCACAGTCAGAGCACTGATCTTCAGAGTCCCTGAAAGAGCTCTCACCGACGGCAGCGGTTCGTTTTCCGAAAGTTCCCCGGTAATCACCTGATTCTTAACCTGATCCACTACTTGCTCATAGATCGGAACCATAGAAGTATGATTTAAAATAATGTTCATATCCTTGACCTCCGTTG
>JAEDFS010000008.1 GCA_016297895.1 Marvinbryantia sp. | reverse complement strand
CGTTTCAGCCATTCTATTCCGTGAACAGTTACACAGACAGGAAAAAGATTCGTTTAAAAAGGAAAGAAGTTTTAAGCGAAGGGAATAAGGAGGGATGCCCTATGGGGGACATATACCAGATGCAAGATGACTCCCGCCTCTTCCGGAGGTGAGAAAGTCTGGAATGTCATAAATGATGGCAATAGTCAGAGATTAGAAAGGAAGCAGATATGAAAAAGAAAATATTGGGAGTCATGGCAGCAGCACTGATCCTGGGGGTGGGTGCAGGGACTTCTTACGCCTATCTGACAGGAAACGATCAGGCGGATAATTATTTTGCTGCATCAGAGACAAAAATAGAGATTCAGGAAACATTTCCGCCGGTACCGGAAATCACGCCGGGAACGGTGATCACAAAAGCGCCCAGAGCAGTCAGCAGTTCCGATGTCTCCTGTTATGTGAGGATGATGGTAAGATTTTCGGACAGTGAAGCAGAAGCGTTTTGTGAGCCTCTCGTGATCCGGCAGGGATGGACCGACCGGGGAGACGGGTACTATTACTGGGAGAAGGAGGTTCAGCCGGGAGAGTCCACAGAGGCTTTGTTTGACTCGGTTACTGTGAAAAAAGATGTCAGCAGTGAGGAGCTGAAGCCATTTGATATTCTGGTATATGCGGAAGCAGTGCAAAGCAGGGGAATGGGCATGGAGGAAGCCTGGAGAACCCTGAGCTGATGAGAAAGGAGAAAATAAGAGTGAAAAGAGGAAGCAGAAAAAAGATTGCGGCGGCAGTGACCGTATGTTGTCTGGCGGCAGGCACAGCAGGAACTTATGGATATTTTACAGAACAGGAAAAGGTGACCAATGTCTTTAGCGTGGGTGATCTTGAGATCGATCTTCAGGAACCGGAATGGTCGCCGGAGGATGGGGACGGAGAGGATCTGTGCCCGGGAGCCTGTGTATATAAAAACCCCACAGTAAAGAATATGGCGGAAAAAGGGAGCGGAGGAACTTCCTGCTACGCCAGAATGACGGTAAAAATTCTGGACGGAAAAGGTGCACCTGTTACAGATCAGAAGGTTCTGGATCTGATCCACACGACGATCCGCTATGATGAGACCTATAACGGTACATTTTCAAAGACCGGAACATCGGAGAAGGTGGTGCAGAATCGGATCCCCGGCTATTTTCTCAGGGAGTTTTCTGCCCTGCCCATGATCAATCCGCTGTTTGAAAAGGATACCGCCCGTTCCACTGAAAATACGCTGGTATTTAATTATCTGGGAAAAGACGGAAATGGAATTTTAGCTCCTCAGGAAGAGGCGGTATTATTTACGAACATTGTCATTCCGGCGGAATGGACTCAGAAGGAGATGAGAAGCCTGGAAAATTTCCGCCTGGACATCCGTGCGCAGGCGATCCAGACCAGTGGATTTCCGAACAAGGAGGCGGCGTTTGATGCGCTGGATGAGGAACTGATAAAGGGAGGAAGCAATGGCTGAGAGAGGGAAAAGACATCTTATGGCTGGAATGGCAGCGGTTCTGGTACTGGCACTGTCGCTGGCAGCTGTCGTCTCCGGATACTGGTCGGTTCCGGGAAATACCATAAATAATCTGACTATGTCTTCCTATCAGACCAGGATCGTGGAGAAATACCAGGTTCCGGAGTATGTGAATCCCTCGGATGAGATCGTGAAGGTAGTGCATGTGGAAAATACGGGTACAGTGGATACTCTGATCCGTGTGTCAGTGGAAAAAGCTTTTGGCACCAGAGGAGAGGACGGATCCTTTCTGAAGGATGAGACACTGGATCCGGATATGATCGAGATCCGGTATCATGATGACTGGTGGGAACAGAAAGAGGACGGTTATTTCTATTATAAAGAAATTCTGAAAGCAGGAACCAGGACAAAAGAACCTCTTCTGGATTCCTATCGTCTTTCGGAAAAGGCAGATAACCGGTACCGGAAAAAGGATGCCCGGATCATCGTGTCCATGGAATCGGTGCAGGCAGAGGGAGATGGAGTCCGGCTGTGGGATATGACATGGGAAGAACTGGGAATTGCCAGACCAGCCCAGGGGGAAAGTAAAGATACCTCTGTTCATTATCAGGGACGGGAAAAAGGTTTTGATATTACAAGGACACAGACGGATCTGTTTGCTTCATTTAAAAATCTTCTTCCCGGCTGTGCCAGAACCCAGAAAATCACGGCTGCAAACGATTCTGCCGAACAGACGGAACTGTTCCTTCGGGCAGAAGCCACAGAACAGAAGACGATGAATATCCGGCAGGCCGCCCTGGTACAGAAGCTGCTGAATCAATATGCGAAGATCAGGATCACCGGAGAAAAGGGTGTTCTCTATGAGGGGCCGGTGTCCGGCAATCTTTCCGGATCTGAAATGACCATGAAGTATAACATCAGTCTGGGACAGTTTGCACCCGGGGAGAAAAAGGAACTTCAGGTCACACTTTCTCTGGATCCTGCAATGGACAATCACTACCAGGATCTGACAGGAAAGGTCAGATGGGTGTTTACCGCTGTGGGAGAGGATGAGGAAGGGCCGCCTGTGGAGACAGCTCTTCCGCCCAGGACAGGAGATGAGACCAGGCTGCTTATGTGGGCGGCTTTGATGCTGACCAGCGGAGTATTCCTGGCAGGAACGTTTCTGCTGATGGAATGGAACCGGAGAAAGAGGGAAGATAAGTGAGAATGATCAGAGGAAGTATCCGTATATTTCTGGCTGGGAGCATGCTTCTGCTGGGACTTCTGGCATTTCCGCCGCTGCTTGGGATCCGGCTGTATGCCGTCACCAGCGGCAGCATGGAGCCTGAGATTCCGGTAGGAGCTGCGGTATATGTAACCCCTGCGAAAAAAGAGCAGTTGAAAGAGGGAGATGTGATTACGTTTTCCATGGGAACAGAAGGGATGACGGTGACGCACCGGATCATACGGACCTTAAAGGAAGGCGGATTTGAGACGAAAGGGGACGCGAATGAGAAACCGGATCCGAAACCGGTCATGTATGAGCAGATCCAGGGCAGGGTTTGCCGGGTGATGCCGTACCTGGGATATGCAGGGATCCTGCTTGGAAATCCATGGGGCAAAGCAGCGGCCGCATCCTGGGTGGTGTGGCTGCTGGCCATGGACGGGATCACTGGGGAGATACAGGGTTTCAAAAAGAAAAAGGAGATGAAGAGAATTGGGAGGACAATGGAGAAAGAAGCTGTTGGTGCTGGCCGGAGGAATGGCCTTGTCTCTGGCGGCAGCAGGGACAACAGGGGCGTATCTGACACATTCACCGGAAACGCTGAAAAATATCATAACGGCTGGAAAAATCGATGTGAGGGTAGAAGAGCCGGGGTGGAAACCGGAAAATGGAACGGGTCTGGTGCCGGGCAGTGAAGTAATCAAGGATCCGACAGCGGTGAATACGGGAAAAAATGATGCCTGGATCTTTCTGAAGGTGCGGGTTCCGGTAAAAGAGATCATTCTGGCAGATCCGCAAACAAAAAGAAAACAGCCTGCACAGGAGACAGCACTGTTTTCTTATGAAGCGGCAAAAGACTGGGAACTGATAGAAAAAAGCCGAAAAGACGGTTTTGAAGAATCGATATACGGGTATCGGTCTGTGGTGAAGCCGGGGGAAAGAACTACACCGCTCTTTGAAAAGGTGGTAATGGTTAATTATCTGGAAGGCCAGTTAAAGGCATCGGAGAAATTGACCATACCGATTGAGGCTATGGCTATACAGACAGGGGTAACCACTCCGGAGGAAGGCCTTAAGCGGATCTATGAAGTGTATCTGGAGCAGAAGGAAGAAGGATAAGGAGGAAACGGATGGTGAAAAAGAGAAGTCGTTGGAAAAGAGCAGCAGCTTCAATGGCGGCCATATGTGTTCTGCTGGGAGCGATTCCCGGGAGTGCATCCCAGCCGGAGACGAACTGGGCGCTGGAGAGTGTTCTGGAGAACACAGTGGAAGAGATCGGTGAGAGTAACTCGGAATTCGGGCAGGAGAAAGCCTGGGAAAGTGACGCAGAAACCGGACAGGAGGAAAGCCGGGAGAGTGACAGTGAACAGGTAACAGACGGAGAACTGAAAAATGAAGGAGAATCTGCGACGGGAAATCCACCGGAGACAGAGACAGAGCGTCTGACGGAAAATCTATCGGAAGGAATCGGCGAAACGGAGACTGAGGCCGTGCAGGAAAGCGAAGACGGAATGGAGATCATACCGTTGGATCCGGAAGAATCTGAATCAGGAGATTTCCGGGAAAGTGAGGAAGAAAGCACGGATCCCGGACAGACAGATCAGGAAATAAGTGAAAGACTGACGGAGGAAGAAACCGGACTGGCTGAGGAAGAAACTGACATGATAGAGGAATCCGGGACGGAGTCTGCCCTGTGTACCTGTCAGACAGATTCGGAGGATCCCTGGGAGCATGACTGGGAATGCGACGTAATGGTGGATGTGTTTTTGAAGGAGTGTACCTGTGGGTGCGGAGAACGGGATGTACTGGAGCACAGCGAGGACTGTGCAGCATTACTGAAACTTATGGAGATATGTGTGCCGGCAGATTTCGGGATCGCACCGCTGGTTGCGGAAATACCGGCATCCGGACAATCTGTTGCCGTATCGCCGGGATGGACAAAAGCCGGTGAGGGGCAGTCATTTTCACCGGATTATTATCCGGTCAGATTTTATCCCGGAATCTCGGCAATGGAACCGTTTTGTTCTTCCGGTTCGGTAACACAGAGATGGTTTGATGAAAACTGGGTATATTTCCATCCTCAGAAAAAAGGGGAAGGAGGGAAATTCGGAATCATTTACCGAAAAGTGCTGTACTTCAATAACCGCTGGCATGATCTGAAAATGACGATTGTGGATTACAGTGACAAGGCACGCTGTGACGGAGGAGTGACGACGGAATCTTACCCGTTTATGGGATTCTGCAAACAGCAGATCGCATGTAATTTTTATGAGGTGCTGGGTGAATACATCATGAAATGTGAGATTCTGGATTCCATAACCGGGGGCGGTACCCAGGCGGACATCCGGTTTCAGTGGTGGGATATTGACGGTGCCCAGAGATTTGGATTAAAACTGCTGAATGGAAGTATTGCAGCCAGATACTATTATGGCAATACGATCGTAAATTTCCAGACTAATCAGACAATAGCAGGAGTGAACGGCATGGAAGTGACCGTAGGAGCCCCGGTCAACAGCCAGTCAGATGATCCGGAAGGCTGTGTTGTATATGAAATAAAACAGTGCAGTTCCTATTATATGGGTATAGGGTTCCGGGATAATAATAATGATGATGCCAACGTGCTGTCAAAGAATCAGACGCAAATGTATAATGAGGATCTGGAGAACGGGCAGTACAGTGGAGCCAAATCTCTGCTGAGGCAGACAGACACCAGCATGAGTGTGATACGTACACCGGCGCCTGAAAAAGCAGTATCCAATGACGGGAACAGCTGGACGGTGGAAAATACACTTCCATCCATTGACGGGGAATACTGGTACCGGATCCGGCAGTTTGTGCCATGGCAGTACAGCAGTGCTTTTTATGAGAGCTTTGTGATAAAGGATGCCCTTCCTCAGGGGGCACAGTACGCAGGAAACTTAAAGATCATACGGGAGGAAGACGGAAAGGATGTGACTGGCTGGTTTACCGTTTCCTCGGAACAGAATGTGGTGATGGCAGCCGCAAAAAATGAAACCAGAAGCTCCGGGGATTTTTACGGTTATCATTATCAGATCCTTTTTAAAGCTGCTATGCAGCCGGAACGGGCAGAGACGGTATACGATGCGAACATGGTAAACTACCGGGTGTCCAATATGGCACAGCTTGTACTCAAGCATGGTCAGGATACATCCTATACCACCGTAAATTCTAATCAGACGGTCACAAAGGCATCTTTAAAGCGGGAAGAACAACCCTCACCCAGAAAAGGGTTTGATGAAAATGAGACAATGGTGGAAAAGCAGATCCTTACAGACAGAAGAGAAATTGTATTTTCTGTATTTCAGCAGGTGCCGGTCAACGGTGCAGGGTTTCAACCGGTCAAAATTACAATGGAGGATATGCTGGAATCCTGTTTTGAGCATGTTCGGACAGAAGTGAAACTGAAAAGACAGGGGGCAAACAGCTGGGAAACTCTGCAGGGGTGGACGATACAGCAGAAAGGGCAGACCGTGACGGCAGAGAAAGCCTTTGAGAAAGAATATGTAGGCGGAACACTGATGTTTCAGATCACATGCAGGATCAAAAGACCGGTGGATCTGAGATCCTGGCAGGTGAAACAGGAGGATAACGCTGTCTGGGCAGTGATTCCTAACAAAGCAGCCGTTACCTTTCAGTGGGCAAAAGGAAACCCGGATAAAGTCACCAAAGAAACCAATGAAGTGAAGGTAAGATTGAGGGAGAATCATATCCGGCTGACCAAAGAGATCGAAGGTTCTGATATTGTGTGGGATCATGGAAATCCGGTCTTTCTTATGAAGCTTGAGGGAACGGATGCGGACGGGCAGTATCACAGATGGACAGAGGTGCTGGAATTCACCAGACAAAATACGGACGACACGAAAAAGGCCAGACTGACAGCTGATTTCATTGTGCCTGCAGGTGTTTATACGGCATCAGAGGAAAATGT
Source organism: Marvinbryantia sp. (assembly GCA_016297895.1). Taxonomy (GTDB): domain Bacteria; phylum Bacillota; class Clostridia; order Lachnospirales; family Lachnospiraceae; genus Marvinbryantia. The sequence continues at coordinate 54,546 of JAEDFS010000008.1, read as the reverse complement.
GATCCGTTATGATCTGAGAGAGATCAGTTCTGTCACCGGAGGAAAGGCAGAGGGAACGTGTGCGGTCTTTGACCTTGGCGGCGGAGGGGACGGATCTGCGGTCTTTTCCAATGCGAAGATCAATGATGAAAAAGAGAGCCATACAGCCTTTGTCAGAAACCGAATCGGACAGGAATAAAAGCGTGACAAGGCAAAGTGCACAAAAATATGGTGATTAAATTATAAGTATTCAACGAAATGACGTGAAAACAAAAAATGTGCTTGTAAAGAATGCCGGATGGTGCTAATATAAAATCAGAAATTGGAAACGTTACCGATAACGTTTCCAGAAACAGGGAACTCATTAATCCAATTTATAAAAGAAAAGGAGAATCACAATGAAAAACATGAAAAAAGCATTATCAGTGGCATTATCCGCAGCAATGGCAGCAGGTGTTCTGGCTGTACCGGCAAGCGCAGAGGGCGGAAAGGTTTACTACCTGAACTTCAAACCGGAGCAGGCTGAGCAGTGGGAAGATCTGGCAGCAGCTTACACAGATGAGACAGGTGTGGATGTAACAGTAGTAACCGCAGCATCCGGAACTTATGAATCTACTCTGAAATCAGAAATGGCAAAAGAAGAGGCTCCGACACTGTTCCAGGTAAACGGACCGGTAGGTCTGGCGACATGGAAAGATTACTGCCTGGATCTGAAAGACAGCGAAGTATACAAGAACTTAAAGAGCGATGATTTCGCACTGGTAAATGAAGACGGTTCTGTATCCGGTATCGCATATGTAATCGAGACCTACGGTCTGATCTACAACAAGGCTCTTCTGAATGCTTACTTTGAGACAGAAGGTGCTAAGGCAACCTCTGTAGAAGAGATCAACAACTTCGAAACACTGAAAGCAGTTGTGGAAGATATCCAGGCTAAGAAAGATGAACTGGGAATTCTTGGTGCATTTACTTCCGCAGGTATGGATTCCTCCTCTGACTGGAGATTCAAGACACATCTGGCAAACCTTCCGATCTACTATGAATACAAAGAAGACGGAATCGGTTCTACCGATGCAATCAAAGGAACATATCTTGACAACTATAAAGCAATCTGGGATCTGTACATCAACAACGCTACCTGCGAACCGACCATGCTGTCCGGTAAGACCGGTGAAGATGCAGCTTCTGAATTTGCTTTAGGAGAGGCTATTTTCTATCAGAACGGTACATGGGCATACGGTGATATCAAAGATAACGATGTAGCTGACGAAGATCTTGGCATGATGCCGATCTACATTGGTGTAGAAGGTGAAGAAAATCAGGGTCTGTGCACAGGTTCCGAGAACTACTGGTGCGTAAACAGCAAAGCATCTGAAGAAGACATTCAGGCAACTCTGGACTTCTTAAACTGGGTAGTAACAAGCGAGACAGGTATCAACGCTCTGACACAGGAAATGGGATTTGTAACTCCGTTCTCCTCCATCAGTGATGATATGCTTCCGGCTAACCCGCTGGTAATCGCAGCAAACGAAGACATCGCAGCAGGTCATACAGCAGTAGCATGGAACTTCCCGACAATGCCGTCTGAGAACTGGAAGAACGCAGTAGGAAGCGCACTTCTTGAGTATGCTCAGGGAACAGGCGAATGGGATGGCGTTGTGACTGCATTCGTAGACGGATGGGCTACAGAGTACGCAGCAGCAAACCAGGGCTGATCTGAACAGAAGACTTTGAGAACAGTTTTATAGGAAATAGAAAAAAGGGGTGAGCAGGTATCGCTCATCCCTTTTATACAGATAAGGAGTAGAGTATGGAAAAAGCAATCAAACGATATTTCCCGATTTTTGCATTGCCGACGATGCTTGCATTTACGATCGGATTTATTGCTCCCTTTCTCATGGGTATTTATTTATCCTTCTGCAAGTTTACGACGGTAACGGATGCAAAATTTGTTGGTTTTGTGAATTATACAAAGATCTTTAATGATCCCACAGATCCATTCTTACATTCACTCTGGTACACGGCAGCATTTACCGTAGTATCCGTACTGCTGATCAATGTTCTGGCGTTTGCAGTGGCTATGCTGCTGACAAAGAAAATCAGGGGAACCAATATTTTCAGAACCGTATTCTTTATGCCGAACCTGATCGGCGGAATCATTCTCGGATATATCTGGCAGCTTCTGCTGAACGGTATCCTGATGCAGTTTGAGAGAACACTGACCTATTCTTCCACCTATGGTTTCTGGGGACTGATCATTCTGATGTGCTGGCAGCAGATCGGTTATATGATGATCATCTATATCTCCGGTATTCAGAATATCCCGGGAGAACTGATCGAAGCAGCCAAGATCGACGGTGCGAATCCGAGACAGATCCTGTTTCACGTGACGATCCCCATGGTAATGCCTTCCATTACCATCTGTACGTTTTTAACTCTGACCAACGGATTTAAACTGTTTGACCAGAACCTGGCACTGACCAACGGAGAACCTTCCAAGATGTCTGAAATGCTGGCTTTAAATATTTACAACACATTCTATGGCCGTGCAGGATATGAAGGAGTAGGACAGGCGAAAGCGGTATTGTTCTTTATCCTGGTTGCAGTAATTGCTATCATACAGAACACTCTGACCAGAACAAAGGAGGTGCAGCAGTAATGAATGTAAGAAAAGCAAAACATGGTACGCTTTTGACCGTATTTTTTTCCATACTCAGTATTTTTTATGTGTACCCGATCCTTCTGGTAGTGATCAACTCCTTTAAGAAAAAGGCATACATCAGCAGACAGCCCTTTGCGATCCCTACGGGAAAGATGTTTGTTCAGCTTGACAACTATATCAACGGTATCAAAAAGACCGGTTTCGTACAGGCCTTTGGATGGTCTCTGTTTATCACTGTATTTTCCGTGGCAGCGATCATCCTCTGTACTTCCATGTGCGCATGGTATATCAGCCGGGTAAAAAATAAAGTGACGGCAACCATGTACTATCTGTGCCTGTTTTCCATGATCGTACCGTTCCAGATGGTTATGTTTACGCTGTCCAAGATCGCCAATATCCTTCATCTGAGCAATCCGGTGGGAATCATTGTGGTGTATCTGGGATTCGGAGCGGGCCTGTCGGTATTTATGTTTACCGGTTTTGTCAAATCCATTCCTCTGGAGATCGAAGAGGCAGCCATGATCGACGGCTGTACCCCGATTCAGACCTTTTTCCGGGTGGTAATGCCGATTCTGAAACCTACCTGCATTACCGTTGCGATCCTTCAGGCAATGTGGATCTGGAATGACTATCTGCTTCCCTACCTGGTACTGGATATCAAAAAATACAAAACGATTCCCATCGCTGTACAGTATCTGAAAGGCGGATACGGTTCTGTTGATATGGGAGCCATGATGGGTGTTCTGGTACTCAGCATTATCCCGATCATTGTATTTTATCTGGCATGCCAGAAATACATCATCGAAGGGGTTGTGGCTGGTGCCGTAAAAGGATAAAGATTCAGAAACGGTAAGAGAAACAGGAGGTGCCTATGAAAAGAGCAAGCGGCATATTATTACCGATAGCAAGTCTGCCGTCCCCCTACGGGATCGGGACTCTGTCAAAATGCGCTTATGACTTCGTTGATTTTTTGCAGAGAGCAGGACAGAAATACTGGCAGATTCTTCCGCTGGGACCTACCGGATATGGGGATTCTCCTTATCAGTCATTTTCCACATTTGCAGGAAATCCGTATTTTATCGATCTTGACCGGCTGGCAGAGGAAGGGCTTCTGACAGAGGAAGAGTGCAGAGAATGCGAAAGAACGACAGAGGGAAAAGAAGATACGATCGATTATGAGCTGCTGTATCAGACCCGTTTTCCGGTTCTTAAAAAAGCTTATGAGAGAAGCAGCTTCAGGGATCAGAAGGAATACGGGGAATTTCTGGAAGAAAACAGAGAATGGCTGGATAATTACTGTCTGTATATGGCAGTGAAAAACCACTTTGAAGGAAAAAGCTGGAATGAGTGGGAAGAGGAAATCCGTCTGAGAAAGCCGCAGGCCATTAATAAATACAAGGAATTGCTGAAGGAAGAAATGGAGTTTTACCGTTTCCAGCAGTTTTATTTCCAGAAACAGTGGTATGAGCTGAAAAAGTATGCCAATGACGCAGGAGTGGAGATCATTGGAGATATTCCGATCTATGTGGCATTTGACAGTGCAGATACCTGGGCCGATCCGGAGCTGTTTCAGTTTGATGAAAACGGAATCCCTACCGGAGTGGCAGGCTGCCCGCCGGATGGATTTTCTGCTATCGGTCAGGTATGGGGAAATCCTCTCTATCGCTGGGATTATCATAAAGAAACAGGTTATGAATGGTGGATCCGAAGGATCCGCCGCTGCCTGAAGCTGTATGATGTGATCCGGGTCGATCATTTCCGGGGATTTGATGAATATTTTTCGATTCCCTACGGTCAGGATACGGCTGCCGGCGGACACTGGGTCAAAGGCCCGGGACTGGATCTGTTCCATGCCCTGAAGGAAAAGCTGGGTGAGGTAAAAATCATTGCAGAAGATCTGGGATTCCTGACCGATACGGTGATCAGGCTGGTAAAAGATACCGGATATCCCGGAATGAAAGTTCTGGAATTTGGCTTTGATTCCAGGGAGGAGAGCAATTATCTTCCGTATACCTATACACAGAATTGTGTGGCATATACAGGAACCCATGATAATCAGACGGTCGTTGGATGGTTTAAGAGCCTGCCGCCTGTGGATTATCAGATGGCAGTGAAGTATCTGGATCTGTCTAAAGAGGATGAAAAGCAGATCCACTGGAAAATGATCAGGACCGTTCTTGGCAGTGTGGCGGATACAGCAATTATTCCCATTCAGGATTATCTTGGACTGGATGATTCGGCAAGGATCAATACCCCTTCTTCTCTGGGCGGGAACTGGGTCTGGAGAATGAAAGAGGATGCTCTCACGGAAGAACTGGAGAAAAAGATAAAAGAATTGACAGAAGTGTACGGCAGGTGTTAAAGTATAGGACAGAAAAAATCAGGAGAATAACTATGGAGAGGAGGCACGGGAATGGAAAGCGTAACCATAAAAGATATCGCACGGATGTGCGGAGTGGGAGTGAGTACGGTTTCCCGTGCCATCAATAATCATCCGGATATTAATCAGGAAACCAAGGATATGATCATGGCAACCATTGAAACGCATAATTATGTGCCGAACAACAGTGCCAGGAATCTGAAGCGGACAGATGCCAGAACCCTTGCGGTGCTGGTAAAAGGTATCGGAAATCCACTGTTTAACCGGATGATCAGTATTATGGAAGAAGAGATCCAGCGGGAAAAATATTCTCTGGTGCTTCAGCATGTAGATGACCGGCAGGACGAGGTAAATGTGGCCATTGAACTGGAAAAAGAGAAGCGGCTTCGGGGAATTGTGTTTCTTGGTGGATTTTTTTCCCATTCAGAAGATAAACTGAAGAAGATCTCGGTGCCCTTTGTCCTGAGTACCATTGGGCTTCTGGAAGATGCGGATAAGAAAAAATATGCATCCGTTTCTGTGGATGATGTGAAGGAAAGCATTAAAGTGGTGGATTACCTGGTTAAAAAGGGACACCGGAAGATCGCAATTCTCACCTCTACAGAGGATGATGAGAGTATCGGCAAGCTGCGGCTTCAGGGATACTGTCAGGCATTGGAAAAACATGGGATCCCTGTGAACCCCGGGCTGATCCGGTATATGAAAGAAGATATCTGTACCTATACGATGGAAAACGGATATGCGATCACGAAAGAGCTTTTGGAGTCCGGGGAACCCTTTACTGCCATTTATGCCATTTCGGACAGAATGGCAGTGGGCGCATGCAAGGCAATTTTTGATGCGGGGAAACGGGTGCCGGAGGATTATTCCATCATCGGGTTTGACGGACTGGATATCGCCCAGTTTTATAATCCGGCGATCACCACTCTGCGGCAGCCGATGGAGGAGATGGCCCAGGCCACCATTCGCACATTATTCGATCTGATTCGAAAGAAAAGCAAGAATCAGCATGTGGTATTCGAGGGTGAACTGGTGGAAGCACAGTCCGTGAGGGACATATCATAAATTACGATTTAGAGGAAGCTTTGATTATTGGCGATGACCGGCAGTGTCTGGTTGTCGCCTTTTCTGTAAAATGCCGTCGGAATTTCGTCTGGGCAGGACATCCTGATACAGCCGCAGGACATTTTTATAGAAAATCTTCTCGATATCCGATGAGGAGAAACCATTCCTGGAAAGTGCATCAGCCAGTGCCTGGATGCCGGAAGCGTCGGTAAATTCCACGCCGTTGGAGATTCCGTCGAAATCGCTGCCAAGGGCACAGACTTCGATTCCGCCTACATTGGAAATGTATTTGAGATGCTGCACCATCTGAGAGATCGTGCTGACGGGCATGGAAGTATGTATTTCGCAGGTGGGCTCTCTGAGAAAATCGGTGCAGAAATTAAGGCCCATGACACCGCCCCGTTCAGCCAGTGCACGGATCATGTCATCGGTGAGATTGCGGCTGACATTGCAGACGGAAGCCGCATTGGAATGGCTTGCCACAAAGGGAGCGGAGGTGTATTTTAACACATCATAAAAGCCGCCGTCGGATAGATGGGAGACATCAATGAGGATGCCGAGGCGTTCCATTTCCCGGATCAGTTCAATGCCGCATTCGGTGAGTCCCCGCTGACTGCGGACGGAAAAGAGGGGCTCTCCCTGCTCATCGAACTGCAGGTTGGGTGAGCCGATCTGATTGTCATAATTCCAGGTAAGGGCGATCATGCGTACTCCCAGCCGGTAAAAGATGCGAAGATTGGCAAGGCTTCCTTTTAAGATCTCGCCCTCTTCCAGAGTGAGAAGAGAACTGAGTTTTCCCAATTTCCGGTTTTCCTCCAGGTCTTCCAGATAGAGAACGGGAGCGACCAGGTCTTTATTCTTTTCAAGCTCCCGATAGTAGAGGTCTGTCATGGCAAGGGCTGTTTCCAATGGGTTTTCAGTTTCTTTTTGATCTACAAACAGTGCAAAATTCTGAAGGAGATAACCGCCTTTCTGAAGTTTCTCCAGATCAATATGAAAAGAACTGCGCCGCAGAGAAGCGGAGCGGTTTTCTGAATATAATCGTGCGATCGTGTCGCAGTGCATGTCGATGACGTTCATAGGAGCCTCCTGTAATCTTAGTTGGAAATATTTACTCCAACATTTTCTATTTTCTTATAGTACTGCATTTTGTGCCGGTAGACAAGCAGAGAGTGGTTTGACAGCAAAAATTGAGTGTGATAAGGTACAGGTAACGAAAAGGAAAGGCAGAGACAACGGATGAATCGGATACCGAATATATTACTGGAAAAAGCAGATGAGCTGGAAATTTATTATCAGGAACACTGCCCGGCACTGGCACCTCTTGCAAAGCAGTGTTTTCTGAATACCATCGAGACGACTGTGAAGGAACAGACGGACGGAACCTGTTTTGTGATCACAGGGGATATCGAAGCAATGTGGCTGAGAGATTCCTCTGCACAGGTGATGCATTATATCAGATTTGTGAAAGAAGATGAAGAGCTGCGCAGGATTCTCAAAGGAGTGATCAGGAAGCAGATCAGTCAGGTCCTTACAGATCCCTATGCCAATGCATTTAATGAAACACCGGGGAAACAGGGGTGGCAGGATCTGACGAAATTAAATGACTGGGTCTGGGAAAGAAAATATGAGCTGGATTCGCTGTGTGCACCGATCTATCTTGTTTATCGGTATTGGAAAGAGACGGAAGAAACGGATATTTTTGATGGAGAATTTCTGACTATGATCCGGGAGATACTGGGAGTGATTCGAAAGGAACAGCACCATGATAATTCCTGTTATTCCTTTCAGCGTCCTGGGGCACGGCCTACGGATACACTTCCCTGCGAAGGCAGGGGAACGCCTGTAGGATATACCGGAATGTCCTGGTCGGGATTTCGGCCGTCGGATGACAGCTGTACTTATGGTTATCTGATTCCATCCAATATGATGGCGGTGGTGGCAATGGGTTATCTGGAAGAGATTCTCGGACATCCGGAATTGTTTTCGGGAGAAGAAAACGGAACAGTTATTCAAAAGCTGGCTGAGGAAGCGAAAAAACTCCGGGAAGAGATCCGGCAGGGAATAGAAGAGTATGCGGTGGTCCGTCATCCGGTATACGGGGAAATGTATGCGTATGAGACAGACGGGTTGGGTCATCATCTCTGTATGGATGATGCTAATTCCCCAAGTCTTCTGGCACTGCCCTATCTTGACTATTGTACACGCAATGATGAACGGTATCAGAATACAAGAAGGTTTATCCTGTCAGAAGAAAATCCCTATTATTTTGCGGGGAAGGAAGCAAAGGGCATAGGCAGCCCTCATACGCCGGATCAGTATATCTGGCACATTGGGATCATTATGCAGGCGCTGACTTCCACAGATTCCGAAGAGATTGGAACGTGTCTGGAATACCTTGCCAAAACCCATGCAGACACCAATTTTATGCATGAAAGCTTCGATAAGAATGACAGCAGAAATTATACCAGGTCATGGTTTGCCTGGGCCAACAGCCTTTTTGCGGAACTGCTTTTGAGGCTGAAGGAAGAGGGATTTTTTAGTCATAGAGGTGTGCTGCTGCCATTAACAGAGTGAAAGCCCGGCCTCCTGCGGATCGCAGAGACGCACAGATGAAAGCTCCTTGGGAGCGCATGCCTCGCAGCAAGTATGCCGGTAGCGTACTTGAATCAGTTGAAATTAGTTCTAAAAAGTCATAGAATAGTCATAGAATTTAGTCATAGAAGACTTTGAAGGGTGGAAAAGTATGATTTATACGGATAACCAGTTAAAAGAAAAAATAGTACAAATGCTAGATGACTTTGAGAATGAAGTTGTGGAATTTAAAGAGGCAAAAAGCAATTATTCGTTTAATGATATTGGAAAATACTTTTCAGCACTTAGTAATGAAGCAAATATTCGAGGCTTTCAAGAAGCCTGGTTAATATTTGGGATTTCTAATGATAAGAAATTTGTTGGTACTGAATTCAGAAAACAGGGAAGTTTACAGAATTTAAAAAAGGAATTTGTAAACGGAACAAATGAACGATTAACATTCATGGAAATATATGAATTAACTATGGAAAGATGTCGTGTAGTGGCATTTCAGATTCCACCTGCAATCCGGGGGATACCAACAACATGGCAAGGGGCAGCTTATGCGAGAGAGCATGAATCGGTGTGCCCATTACCGATGAACAAGGTTGATTTGATCAGAAGCCAAATCGGTATGGATTGGTCAAAAGAAATTGTTGAAGAGGCTTCGATGGATGATTTAGATTCAGAGGCGGTTGCGAGAGCAAGAGAATTATTTTCAAAACGCCAGAGCGACAGAAAAAAAGCACAGGAAGTTTTGAGTAAGTTATCAGATATTGAAGTATTGAATAAGGCGGGAATTACTATTAAAGGAAAAATAACCAGAACCGCATTACTTTTGTTGGGGAATAGTGAATCTGCACATTATTTTGATGGATTTATTCCAAGAATCACCTGGACCTTATATAATGCTGACAATTCTGTAAAGACCTATGAACACTTTGATATGCCGATGCTTTTAGCTGTGGACAAGGTCTACTCTAGAATAAGAAACATAAAGTATCGATATATTGCGGGGCAACAGACATTATTTCCTGATGAAGTGGATCAATATGAGCCGGAGCTGATAAAAGAGATTATTAATAACTGTATTGCACATCAAGATTATCGTTTGCGTGGGAAAATCAACGTAGAGGAATTTGAAGATAAACTGGTTTTTATTAATGAGGGTGCCTTTATTCCTGAGACAATAGAGCAAGCACTTGAACCCGGATACAAACCGCCGTATTACAGAAATGTATTTTTATGTAATGCTATGGTAAATCTGTATATGATAGATACAAATTCAATGGGGATTCCAATGATGTATCAGATACTGAGAGATAAGTGTTTTCCGTTACCAACCTATGATTTAAATACGGTAAATAGAGTTAAAGTCACGGTTTATGGAAAAATACTGGACAAGAATTATACGAAACTTTTGTACGCAGATACAGATTTAAATATGAGAACGGTATTTTTATTAGACCAAGTACAGAAACATGAATTGATTTCAAAAGAAAGTTTTAAAAATTTGAAGAAAAGAGGTTTGGTAGAGGGACGTTATCCAAATATTCTTGTATCGTTTAAAGTGGCAGATATTGTGGGACAGAAGGCAGAATATGTGCGAAATAAAGGATTGGATGATGATATTTGCAAACAGTTGATTATTAAGGCATTGGAATCAATGGGTGAAGCGAGTAAACAGGAATTGATGAAAGTTTTAGAAAAAGCTTTACCGGAAGTATTGAATGATGAACAGAAGTCGAAAAAAGTGTCTAATTTGTTGCAAGCCATGAAGAGGGAAAATATAATTATGGCAAAAGGAACAAACAGGTATGCAAAATGGTATATTGTGAATAAATGAGTTGAAAGAGCTATCTGCAACTTTCAGCTGGGGTGTCCCCCGCTTTAAGCGCGCAGAGCGCTAAGCGGCGGGCAACAAATTTGTTTCAGCAGCGGGTGTCAATTCCCTGCTGAAAGTCCGGCCTCCGGCGGATCCCGTCTTGACAGAATCCATAAGCTGTGATAGCTTAATAATCAGGAAAACGCAGTGACGGAGAGAGTAGGTCTGCACCGGATATTACAGAGAATTCCCGGAGGCTGAGAGGGATGTATCAGGACAGACGGAAGATGGCTCCCGAGTGGTGCACCGAGCCGCAGCAGAACAGACAGATTTGTGAAAATGCTGCAGTAAGGCTGCGACAGGTTCCGCCTGTTATAGCGGGAAAGTGTGAATGCACTTGTGGAGGTCCGTATCGTGAGATGCGGATAAAGTGAAGTGGTAACACGGGCAGCAACCCGTCTTCTCAAATAGAGAAGGCGGATTTTTTATTTCAAAAGAAAGCGAGGAAGGAAAAATGGAAAAGAAAAAATTCTATATGACCACAGCCATTGCCTATACATCAGGCAAGCCCCATATCGGCAATACCTACGAGATCATTCTGGCAGATGCCATTGCAAGATTCAAAAGGGCACAGGGCTATGATGTATTTTTCCAGACAGGAACAGACGAGCATGGCCAGAAAATTGAGCTGAAAGCCCAGGAAGCAGGTATTACACCCAAAGAGTATGTCGATAACGTAGCGGGAGAGATCAAACGGATCTGGGACCTGGTGAATACCTCCTATGATAAATTCATCCGTACCACAGATGAGGATCATGAAAAACAGGTTCAGAAGATCTTTAAGAAGCTGTATGATCAGGGAGATATTTACAAAGGTTCCTATGAGGGACTTTACTGTACCCCCTGTGAATCCTTCTGGACAGAGTCGCAGCTGGTAGACGGCAAATGTCCGGACTGCGGACGGGAAGTAAAACCGGCCAAGGAGGAGGCTTATTTCTTCCGTATGAGCAAATATGCCCAGAGACTGATCGATCACATCAACAGTCATCCGGAGTTCATTCAGCCGGTCTCCAGAAAAAATGAGATGATGAATAACTTCCTGCTGCCGGGTCTGCAGGATCTGTGCGTATCCAGAACCTCTTTCAAATGGGGAATCCCGGTAACCTTTGATCCCAAGCATGTGACCTATGTGTGGCTGGATGCACTGACAAACTATATCACCGGAATCGGTTATGACTGTGACGGAGAGAGCACAGAGCAGTTTAAGAAAAACTGGCCGGCAGATCTTCATCTGATCGGAAAAGATATCATTCGTTTCCATACCATTTACTGGCCGATCTTCCTGATGGCGCTGGATCTTCCGCTGCCGAAACAGGTATTTGGCCATCCATGGCTTCTGCAGGGAGACGGCAAGATGAGCAAGTCCAAAGGAAATGTGCTGTATGCAGATGAACTGGTGGATTTCTTTGGCGTGGACGCAGTCCGTTATTTTGTTCTTCATGAAATGCCCTTTGAGAATGACGGAGTGATCACCTGGGAGCTGATGGTAGAGCGCCTGAATTCTGATCTTGCAAATACTCTCGGCAACCTGGTCAACAGAACCATTTCCATGAGCAATAAATACTTTGGCGGTGTGGTAGCTGACAAAGGAGTAACAGAGCCGGTAGATGAGGAACTGAAAGCAGTGGCACTTCAGACCCCGAAGAATGTGACAGAGAAGATGGAAAAGCTCCGTGTGGCAGATGCCATCAGTGAGATCTTTACCTTATTCAAACGCTGCAATAAATATATTGATGAGACCATGCCCTGGGCACTGGCAAAGGATGAGACAAAACAGGATCGTCTGGCTACGGTTCTTTACAATCTGGTAGAAAGCATTTCCATCGGAGCAACTCTTCTGGAATCATTCATGCCGGAAACAGCGGAAAAAGTTCTGGCACAGTTACATGCACAGAGGAGAAGTCTGGATGAGATGGAAAACTACGGCCTGTATGTATCCGGTACAAAAGTAACAGAAAAACCGGAAATTCTGTTTGCGAGACTGGATCTCAATGAAGTGATGGCAAAAGTAGCAGAACTTCATCCTCAGGTGCAGGAAGCACCTGCTGAAGAAACGCAGGAAGAACCGGTAATCGACATCGAACCGAAAGAAGAGATCACTTTTGAGGATTTTGAAAAAATGCAGTTCCAGGTAGGGGAGATCATTGCCTGCGAGGCCGTGAAAAAATCCAGGAAACTGCTGTGCAGCCAGGTAAAGATCGGCAGCCAGGTAAAACAGATCGTTTCCGGAATCAGGGCACATTATTCACCGGAAGAAATGGTGGGAAAAAAGGTCATGGTTCTGGTGAACTTAAAACCGGCGAAGCTGGCAGGAGTATTGTCAGAGGGAATGCTTCTCTGCGCAGAGGATGAAAATGGAGAACTTGCGCTTATGGTACCGGAAAAGAAGATGCCGGCAGGAGCAGAGATCTGCTGATTTAATGAAGAGGAGTCTCCTCGGCTGAAATGATAAAGAGCCATTCGATACATGAGATGTGATCGAATGGCTCTTTATGAATTTTCAACTTCCATTGGACTATACCTTTTCTTTCTGAAAATTATTTTTTATCATTTGTTTTTTAAAAGGTGTCTTCCTTTTCGGCGGTTATTTTTTTAAAAGGTTTTCTTCCTTTGTACGTTATTGTTTTTAAAAGGTTGTGTTCCTTTTTGAGGTACTTCGTTACGTTTTCGGTGGTCTGTCCTCCTTGTTTTTATTTTTATTTCTTTGTTTTTGATAATGTCATTATAATAGACAATAGATGAAATGTCAATAGAAAATTTGAAAAAAAAGTAAAATTTATATTATAAACTGAAATTGAATATAAAATATAGCAATATTCAGATAATTACAAACAATAATTTCGCCCGGGATCAGAGTCTGTTCGGAATCTGAATACCGGGCGAAGAAGTATTATTTACAGAAAACTGTAGAGACAGTAGACTGCGTAGATGATCAGCAGAAGCAGTCCCTGGATGTGGGATGCTTTTTTGCGGATCAGAATGGGAACCGTCAGCACGGCCATGACAAGTATGGATACCGGGACATCCAGGAAGGTGGTGGAACGTTCCACCGGAAAACCGGTGACCGCAGCGGGGATTCCGATAACCAATAAAAGATTTAAAAGATTGGCTCCCAGAATATTGCCAAGTCCCAGACTGGCGTAGCCTTTTATGATGGAAGTGATCGTGGTTACCAGCTCAGGGAGCGAGGTTCCCAGTGCGATAAAGGTTACCGCAATGACACGTTCCGGAATTCCGAGGGCTTCGGCCAGGATGATTCCGTTGTTGACCAGAAGTCTGGCTCCGATGAACAGAGCAGCGGCAAATACAGCCATCAGAAGAATCGCAAGCCACAGAGGCCGGTCATTGTTTTCTTCTTCGGAAACTTCAGAAGAGGAACCGGCAATTTTGATATATCCGGCTGTATATACGAGAAACCCTGCCAGAAGAAGAAAACCGACCGGGCGGGAAAGCGTTCCGGTTATGGCCTGTACGCCAAAGAGCAGGATGCTGACCAGGAAGTACAGAGAGACATTCCAGTAAAAGGATTTTTTGTCAACGCTTTTGGTAGGGCGGCAAAGCTGGCTGATACCGGCGATCAGTGCGGTGTTGCAGATGATAGAACCGTATGCATTGCCGGTGCAGATGGCAGCGGAGCCGTTAAATGCAGCTGTGGTGGATACGAGTACTTCCGGCAGAGTGGTGCCGATGCTGACGATGGTTGCACCCACCATGATTTCTGACATACCCAGGCGTTTGGCAACGATGACGGCATTGTCTACAAATTTGTCGCCGCCCACGCAGATGATGATCAGGCCGGCCAGGAAAAAAATAACTGGTATAAGCATACAAAACCTCCGATTTTGATAAAATTCGAATGGGAACATTCGATTCGGGTCCGTTTGTCCCATGGCCCATATTATAGAAAGTGCAGTATCAGTTAGTCAAGGGGAATATGAGCAAAAAAACCTTCAGGCAAAAGAACCCTGCGGGGCAGGATTCTTTTGCGGGCGACACTTATGCGTGAGGAATGTTGGTGTAATCTGAAATCTCACGGTTTATCGTACAGAGGTCTGAAACAGAAAGATCATGTACATTTGCATGGCCGGTGATTCTGGCGAAGGTTTTCAGCTCTTCGTTGGAGACATGAAGGAAATTGCCGACTCTTTTTGCTGCAGCTTCTATATGAAGGCGGGAGCGAAGCTCAGGATCCTGGGTGGCGATACCCATAGGACAGTTTCCGCTGCCGCAGATACGGTATTGTTGGCAGGCTGCTGCGATGAGGGCAGCGCTGGCGATGGCAACCGCATCAGCGCCCATGGCAAGAGCTTTTGCAAAATCAGAAGATACTCTCAGGCCTCCGGTAATGACCAATTCCATATCGGATCTGACGGAATCCAGGTATTTCCGGGCACGGTACAGTGCGTAAATGGTGGGAACGCTGGAAGCATCCCGAAGAAGAAGTGGGCTGGAACCGGTTGCTCCTCCTCTGCCGTCTATGGTGACAAAGTCTGCGCCGGCAAAAACACAGTATTCAAGATCACGTTCAATCCTTCCTGCAGCAATTTTTATTCCGATGGGGCGGCCGTCAGATCTCTTGCGAAGAGTGGTTACCATGTCACGAAGATCTTCTTTGGTGTGAATGTCGGGGAACTTGGAGGGACTCTTTACGTCCTGCCCTTCTTCTTTTTGGCGGACCGCTGCAATCTCTGCAGTCACTTTCCTTCCCGGGAGATGACCGCCCATTCCGGGTTTGGTTCCCTGCCCAATCTTGATTTCGATGGCATCGGCATTTCTGAGGTTCTCATCGGTCACACTGTAGAGGTTGGGTATGTATTCAAAGATATAGCGGTAGGCCTGTTCTCTTTCCTCGGGAAGAATCCCCCCTTCTCCGCTGCACATGGCGGTTCTGGCCATGGCGCTTCCCATTGCCAGAGCGGTTTTGCTCTCTTTTGACAATGCACCGAAGGACATATGGGAAATATATACAGGGCTGTCCAGGATCATGGGTTTTTTTGCATGTTTTCCGATTACCGTCATGGTAGAGACAAAATCTTCGTCATTTAAAGGCATTGGATTGAGCTGTGCTCCCAGAATCAGAATGTCATCCCATCCGGGGACAGGCATTAAAGTTCCCATAGCGGCGTGAATGCTCTTTCCGGTGACCGCCATCTCATGGATCTCGGCCATATATCTGCAGGAGGGATCGTTCCTTGTCAGATTCCTGTCATAAGAAAGATCCTGCAAACTGCTGTCGGAAGCGTCCTGCTGCCGCATTTGCGGATCAGAATCGGAGAGTTCCTCAATTTTCATAAATTTGTCGACTGACTGGCGGCAGCGGGGACAGGCATCCAGCGTATCAAACGTTGTCCCTTCCGCTTCTTCATCAAAAACATAACCACAGATACTGCATTTGTAAACAGACATAGTCATCCTCCTTTTCTGATACTGTCTGGTATCATCTTTAGTGTACTATTATTTTCAGAAAAATGCCAGAAAGCATTTTTGAATATCAGTCTATTTGTGAAAAATAGACAAAAAAACGACTTGTACTTTATCTGGTATACTAGTGGACAAGAAAGGACGGGTGTGATAAACTCAAAGAAAAAAGAGCTGAGAAAAAGGAGAAAAAGGCTATGAAAATGACATTTCGCTGGTATGGAGAAGGCAGAGATAACATCACCCTGAAGCAGATCAGACAGATCCCGGGGATGTCCGGGCTGATGGGCGTGCTGGATGAGAAGGCAGCAGGTGAGGTGTGGACCGAGGAAGAGATCAAAGCTTATGTGGATCATGTACACACAGCAGGTCTGGAAGTAGAAGTGATCGAGAGCGTAAACGTTCATGAAGACATCAAGATGGGACTTCCTACCAGAGATAAATATATTGAAAATTATTGCACCACCATCCGAAATCTGGCAAAGTACGGCATCAAGGTGATCGTATACAACTTTATGCCGGTGTTTGACTGGCTGAGAACCGATCTGGCCCGTGAGATTCCGGAGGATGGATCCAACAGCCTGTATTTTGATGAAAAAGAGCTGGGAGAAATGACACCGGTGGATCTGGTCCGTAAGACCATTGATGACTGCAACGGCTTTTCTCTTCCGGGATGGGAACCGGAGCGTCTGGCAGAACTGGAGACGACTCTGAAGCATTATGAGAGCATCACTCCCGATGATTTAAGAGCAAATTATAAATATTTCCTGGATGCGATCATTCCGGTATGTGAAGAAGTAGGGGTCGTGATGGCATGTCATCCCGATGATCCGGCATGGCCGATTTTCGGACTTCCCAGAATCGCTCACAGCCAGGAGGATTATGATAAGATCGTAGCGCTTCATGATTCACCCTGCAATACACTTTGCCTGTGTACCGGTTCCCTTGGTTCCAACCCGGACAACAATATTCCGGAGATCATCCGTCACTTTGGGGAAATGAACCGGATCGGATGCCTCCATGTAAGAAACGTAAAATATCTGGGATACCATAAATTCCGTGAGGCAGCGCATCTTTCCAGCGACGGTGACCTGGATCTGTATGAGATCATGAAAGCGGTATATGATACCTGCCCGGATACTTACATCCGTCCGGATCACGGCAGAATGATCTGGGATGAGCAGGGCCGTCCGGGATACGGACTTTATGACCGTGCACTGGGAGCCTGCTACATCAACGGCTTGTGGGAAGCAATCTGCAAGGAAAATGAAGGAAAGTAAAGCGCAGACAGGGAGATTTGATCCGTGAAAGGGGGAGCTCAGTCATGCGTCTGCTGGAAAGACAGCCCCGGGAAACGGGAAGAGAGTATGCTCTGCGTGTTTTAAAGGAAAATATTGTCTGCCTGGAGCTTGCTCCGGGCAGCATGGTAAGTGAAAAGGATCTGGCAGATCAGCTGGGTCTGTCCAGGACCCCGGTGAGAGAAGCTCTGATCGAGCTGGCAAAAGGCGGTATCGTGGAAGTTTATCCGCAAAAAGGAAGTGCAGTGGCACGGATCGATTACGATCTGGTGGAAGAGGCCAGATTTATGCGGGGGGTTCTGGAAAATGCGGTGGTTCGGCAGGTCTGCCTGATGGCATTGCCGGAGGATATCATCCGATTGGAAGAGAGCATCCGTCTGCAGGAATTTTATCTGGAAAACGGCGACAAGGTCAGACTCATGGAACTGGATAATGAGTTTCATCAGATGTTGTTTGACATTGCCAGGAAGAAAAAAGTGTATGAGCTGATGCAGAATATCACCATTCATTTTGACCGGGTGCGGAATATGGCGCTCAATGCGGTAAAGGATCTGAAGATCGTGGAGGATCACCGGGCAATTACAGATGCCGTAAAGAGAAGAGTACCGGAGGAAGCGGCGGAATGGATGGATCAGCATTTGTCCAGATACCGGATCGATGAGGAAGACATCCGAAGGGAATACGGAGCATCTTATTTCAAATAACAGGTTTTATATTTTTGCACATGTTGACGGGAATAAATTCAAGGAGAATGCTTATGAGCGGCGAAGATAGAGAAATTATCCCCCGAATCATGCGGGATATGAACGATGGCGTTCTGGTTCTGGATATGCAGGAAAACCTGAAGCGCATTTTTACGGGCAAGTATGCCGGTGTTCTGTCTATTGTGATCTCTGCCCTGGTGTTCGGCGTGCTCCACATCGCCTACGGACTGCCCTATATGGTGGCGTCCTCGCTGCTTTTGGGAGTGCTGGGAGTCTTCTATCATAAGCAGGGCAACATCTGGGGACTTTGCATCATTCACTATGTATTGGGAGAGGTGGCAACATTTTTGCGCTATCTGATCTGATGAGGATCAGATGGTTTGATGTACGATGTCTTTTTCCTGGGCGGGTCAGAGACTCAATGGAAACGGCGTGACTGAAGTCACGCCGCTTTTTTTATATAGATGAGACATGAGGTAAAATAGACGAAATATCATTTGTTAATAAGTAAATTATATCCGAAATGTGCGGAAGAAATGGGGATAGAGAAATAGAAATAGACAAATAGCATAGTTTAGTGTGCGATTTTACACTTTTTGTGTGCATATTTAAACGAAAAGAAAAAATGAAAATGATATAGTAATTGCATCAGGAAAGAGGAGGATCAGGAAATGAAAAAGCTTTCTAGCAGAAGAGCGGCAATACCATATTTAATGCTGCTGCCTACATTGTCACTGATTGCAATTTTTATGATTTATCCTATGCTGGACACTGTCTGGCTGAGTTTTCAGAATTACAGCATTATCGGAGGAAACAAAGGATTTGCAGGGTTGGATCATTTCAGGAGTCTTATGAAAGACCCTGTTTTTATCAAAGCGGTAGGGCATACCGTGCCGTGGGTTTTGGAAAACATTATCCCGCAGCTTGTGTTTGGTATTCTGATCGCATTGTTGCTGAATCAGAGCTTTAAAGGAAGAGGACTGGCCAGAGCACTTGCTTTTACCCCATGGGCGGTAGGCGGCATGATCGTTGCTCTGATATTCAAGTTTTTATTTAACGGAAGCGTTGGAGTATTTGGAGATATGCTTCTTCGCCTGGGGATTACGGATTCGAGAATTGCCTGGTTTTCCAATGCGGCATCTGCGCTGGGAACCATGATCGTGGCAAATACATGGAGAGGAATTCCGTTCTTTGCGATCAGCATTCTGGCGGCGTTGCAGAATATTCCGGAAGAGATCTACGAATCAGCACAGGTGGACGGAGCGGGAGCCGTAAGAAGATTTTTTCAGATCACATTGCCGATGATCAAAGATACGATCGTACTGACCACATTGTTGAGAACGATCTGGACACTGAATATCGTAGATATTATTTACAGTATGACAAACGGTGGGCCAAATCATTCGACGATTACTTTACCGGTCTATATCATGCAGAAATTTACAGCTACTCTTGACAGCGGATATTGTTCGGCAATGGCGGTATTACTGGTAGGAGCATTGATAATATTCTCTATTGTTTATTTAAAGATTTCAAAATATGGAAAGGAGACTATTTATTGATGTCACTGAAGAACAAAAAAAAGATAAAAAAAATCACATTGTGCTATATACCCGTCATTGTATGGATTGTGATCACATTGTTTCCGTATTACTGGTTCCTGAATCTTTCTTTTACAGACAATTCTATGATTATGAAACTGCCGGTATATTATTATCCGCATTTCTTTACATTTGATAATTATAAGAAAATCATAACTGTAATGGATTTTGCACAGAACTTTAAAAACAGTTTGATCGTAGCCAGCCTGACAACATTGGTGATTATTTTCCTGTCGATCTTTGGTGGATATGCAATGTCAAGATACCAGTTTAAAGCAAAGAGCGGAGTGATGCTGCTGCTGTTATTGACACAGATGTTTCCGGGTATCATTCTTCTGATTCCATTATTTAGTGTATTTGTAAAATTGGGGATCTATGATAATCTGATGTCTCTGGTTATCGTAAATGCCACAACGAACCTTCCGTTTTGTATGATCATGTGCTGTGGTTTTTATGCGGGAGTACCTGTGACACTGGAAGAAGCGGCAAAGATAGACGGCTGCACTACGATACAGGCATTGTTTAAAATTGTGGTACCCTCTATTCTGCCGGGAATCGTAACGTGCGGAGCATTTGCTTTTGTTAACAGCTGGAATGAGTTCGTATATTCTTTGAATTTTATCAATACATCATCAAAATTTACGATTCCGGTTGCATTGAGTATGCCATTGGCGATTTTTATAAAGGTTCCCTGATCGATACTAATGATGTTACCAGTATGAAGGAAGAAATCCGGCATGTTGAAAGTTATCTGAAGATCATGAAACTGCGGTATCAGAAAAAAATTCATTATGCCATACATGCAGATGAGAACCTGATGGATCGTGTGATCCTGAAGCTGTCGCTTCAGCCTGTAGTGGAGAATGCGATCCTGCATGGACTTCAGAGAAAACGGGGAGCAGGAAATGTTGAGATAACGGTATATCGGGAAGGAAAAACGATACGAATTGATGTGTATGATGACGGCGTGGGGATCCCGCCTGAGAAATTGCGGGAAATACAGAATTCACTGCGGGATGTTGAACTGCGGGAGGAACGAAGTGATGCGAGCCATATCGGGCTGCTGAATGTAAACAAAAGGATTCAGCTGCGGTTTGGAAGAGAATATGGGCTGTGGATCGAGAGCGAAGAAGGCATATACACAAGGGTACGATATATACTTCCTGATGCGGATTACTATAAGAATTAGGTGATAAAGTATATGTACAGGGTTATGATCGCGGATGATGAAGAACTTCTGGGGAAATGCCTGGAAAAAATGATTGACTGGAATGCTCTGGGAGCCGAAGTGGTGGGTGTCGCCATGGACGGTGAAGAAGCCTTGGAAATGTTCCGGTCAAAGGGCCCTGAGATTGTCATTCTGGATATTAATATGCCGTTTATATCGGGACTTGAACTGGCGGGGATCATAAATAAGGAAAAGCCGGAGACAAAGGTAATCATGTTGACGGCATATAAGGAATTTGAATATGCCCAGCAGGCCATAAAATACCATGTGGTAGATTATCTGACAAAGCCTTTTGATAAGGATGAAGTGATAGAAACAGTTTGCAGGATCATTGATGAGCTGGAAGAAGAGAAGACAAGACGAATGGATCCGGCTGCGGAAGATAAGCCGGTGAATCTTAAGAAAGAAGAAACCATTACGGATAAAGTGCTGTCTTATATCCGGCAGAACTATCATGATCCGGAGTTGAACTTGAAAGGAACAGCGGATGCACTGTTTATCAGCACAAGCTATTTGCAGAGCCTGCTGAAAAACCAGAATACAAATTTTACAAAACTGCTGGATCAGGTGCGGATGCAAAAAGCCATGGAACTGCTGAAAGAACAGGAAAATGTGAAAATATATGAGGTTGCGTTTGAAGTAGGACTGAACTCCTCTCAGTATTTCAGTAAAAAATTTAAACAGTACTATGGGATGGAACCAAAAGCGGTTTTAAAGAACAGGGATCAACAGAAAAATGAAAAATAGAAAAAAGATTCTCGAAGCAGGGGTATTGCTCGTATTGACCGGTGGGATCCTGTGGCACACCATTAGCAGGGAACGGGCGGACTATCACATTGTTATGGGAACCTCAGATACGTTTTATGAAGAAACCTATGCGGAACTGGAAAGGTATTTTGAACAGTTTGGCAGGGATCTGGATGGGAACGGAGAAGTTCGGGTCGTATTTGACCGGTTGAAGATGGATGCGTCTGTTCGGGAGCCGGGGCCGGAGTTTTCCTATGAAGATGGAATACAGCTTCTGAAACTTGCTACAGAAATACAGGTGTTGAAGAGAAATGTTTATTTTCTGGATACGCAGATACTAAATCTGGTGAAGCACTATGATAAAGATTTTTTCTGCGAAACGATCAGTATGAAAGATGCGGTGTCCGGTAAGGATAACGGAGTATTTGATCAGAAAGTTCTGGAAAATTACTGGATCTGTGTGAGAAGCAGAGATACTTTTGAGAACCCGGATGAGTCGGGCTATTCTGAGGATATGGAGCTGGTAGAGGCCGTATGGAAAGGAGAATGAGAATATGAATCCGTATTTTAACCAGGAATTGCCGGTATTTCAGTTTATTTATAAAATGGTACTGGTAATTTTGATCGGTGTGTTGGGCATGTTCTGCAGTATCTTTGTAATCACTGCGGGGCCGGCATGGACGGCTATGTATGATACGATTCAAAAATCTGTAATTCAGGAGAGGGGAAGTGTGTTAAAAACCTTCTTCGAATCGATTCGAAAAAATTTTAAAGAATCCTTTCTGTGTGTCGTTATTTTACTGCTTTATGGGGCTGTTGTGGGGACGGGTGTTTATTTCTGTACAGTATTGGGTCAGAAAAATGCCGGTTTTGGATTTTACAGGTATATGATCGGTGCGTTTCTTCTGCCGGCACTTATGATCTTACCGTACCTGTTTCCGCTGTTGTCAAGGTTTGTGTATACAGTGAAAGAGTATTTTATTATGTCATATTATCTGTGCATCA
Source organism: Marvinbryantia sp. (assembly GCA_016297895.1). Classification (GTDB taxonomy): domain Bacteria; phylum Bacillota; class Clostridia; order Lachnospirales; family Lachnospiraceae; genus Marvinbryantia. Next base: position 32,000 of record JAEDFS010000008.1, on the reverse strand, counting down.
GACATTTCGCAAGTACCTGTCTGTTCTGTATCCTGATCTATGGAAGTCTGGCGCTTGTGATTCTGGTTCCGCGGCTGAGGAGCATATCGTTTGCACTGCCTGGAATCATTTGTGTGCTGGTGTCTGTGAAAATGGAAAAAATACTCAGCACGCTTGTTTCAAAAGATAAGGAAGATGATACATGATCAAAGCGCCGTCTCCTCAGCCGGAAACGGCGCTTCTGTAAAATTTACAGGTCAAACCCGAAATATCTTACTGCATTGTTGTAGCAGATTCCTTTTACGATCTTTTCCAGTGCTTTCCAGTCATCCGGATATTCTCCGTTTTCTACCCAGCCTCCGATGAGTTCACAGAGAATGCGGCGGAAGTATTCATGTCTGGTGTAGGAAAGGAAGCTTCTGGAGTCTGTCAGCATTCCTACGAAGTTGCTTAAGGTTCCCAGATTTGCCAGGGAGATCATCTGCTCGGTCATACCGGTTTTGTGATCATTGAACCACCATGCGGAACCCTGCTGGATCTTGCCTACAGCGGAGGAATCCTGGAAGCAGCCCAGAATCGTACCGATGACAGCGTTGTCATTGGGGTTCAGGGAATACAGGATCGTCTTGGGCAGTTCGTCTGTGGTGATCAGAGCGTTTAAAAAGTCTGCCGTCTGGGCTGCCGGAGCGTAGTTGTTGATGCAGTCGAATCCGGTATCGGGACCCAGTTTTGCAAACATCAGGCTGTTGTTGTCTCTCTTGCATCCGTAGTGGAGCTGCATGACCCAGTTGAGACGATGATATTCTTTTCCAAGGAACAGCATGAAAGCAGTTTTGTATTTTGCGATCTCACATTCGGTCAGAGCCTCGCCTGCCAGTCCTTTGGCGAAAATGGTTTCGATCTCTTCAGCGGATGCAGGCACATAGACCACATAATCCAGACCGTGGTCAGATACACTGCAGCCTCTTGCATCAAAATATTCCATCCGGTTTACGATCGCTGCTTTCAGATCTTCAAAGGAAGAAACAGAGATACCGCTTACTTCGGAAAGAGTCTTTACATAACCCGGGAAGGTGGCTTTTTCGATGTTGGTAGCCTTGTCCGGACGCCATGCGGGAAGAACCTGAACATCAAAGGTTTCATCTGCTTTGATCTTTTCGTGCCATTCCAGAGTATCCACCGGATCGTCAGTGGTGCAGATCAGGGTAACGCCGGATCTTTTGATCAGGCCCCGCACACTCATATCTTTCTGCGCCAGTTTTTCGTTGCAGAGATTCCATACTTCCTCAGCGGTCTCGGCGCAGAGGTGACCTTCATAGCCGAAGTATCTCCTCAGTTCCAGGTGTGACCAGTGATACAGCGGGTTGCCGATGAGCTTTTCCAGGGTCTCTGCCCATTTCTGGAATTTTTCACGGTCGGGAGCGTCTCCGGTGATGTAATATTCGTCTACGCCGTTGGAACGCATCTGGCGCCATTTATAATGGTCGCCGCCCAGCCATACCTGCGTGATGTTGTCAAACTGTCTGTCCTCAGCGATCTCCTGGGGATTGATGTGACAGTGATAGTCCAGAATCGGCATATTCTCGGCGTATTCGTGATACAGCTTCTTTGCAGATTCTGTTGACAGGAGAAAATCCTTGTCCATAAATGCTTTCATGAGTAATACCTCCTAGATATATTGATAAATTTTAAAACACCTCGGTAGTACCTCTCTGAATAATTCTTGCAGAGAGAACGGTCTTTCCGGGAGCATCTTTTCCGTCCAGAACTCCCATCAGAGCAGTGACGGCATGACTGCAGCAGAACTCCAGCTGATTATCGATGGTGCTCAGTTCCGGTTCGCAGCAGATGCTAAGCTGGGAATTGTTGTAACCAAGAACACTGAATTCGGAAGGGACAGCCAGTTTTTTCTCTTTGGCATATTTTAAGGCTCCGATCGCCAGGTCATCATCGCTGGTGATCACGGTGTCGAAGGACAGGCCGTTTTCGGAAAGCTCCAGAAGTTTCTGCTTTACCTCGCTGATACTGCCGTTAAACAGGAGGATCTGCCGGGGATCCAGCGAAATGCCCAGACGGGCATAGGCTTTTTTGAATCCTGCCAGCTTCCGTTTGCCACTGTAGGAATCAGACCGGTAAAGGAACAGGATGTCTTTGCGGCCCTGTTCCAGAAATACGGTAGCCGCCTGCTGTACGATCCCGGTATCGTCGCAGAGTACGCAGTAGACATTGGGGGCATCCAGATATCCGTTCAGGATAATGACGGGAACCTCAGCTGCCGCATCAAAAATATACTGATTTTTTTCATAATTATCTTCAATAAAGCTGGAGCCCACAAGAATGACGGCATCCACTTTTTTCGCAAGCAGCATTTTCAGATATTTTTTCCGGGTATCCAGCTCCATGCCGGTGCAGCTTAATATGGCATCATAGCCATTGGAGCGAAGTGCCCGTTCCAGATAATAGACGGCCCGGGAAAAAAACTGATCGGAAGAATCGGCGCAGAGAAACCCGATGGTCTTCATGGTCTTTAATCCCAGTCCCCGCGCAAAGGCATTGGGCGTGTAATCATTTTCTGCCATGATGTCCAGGATCTTCTGTCTGGTCTTTTCGCTTACGCTGGCACTTCCGTTCATTACCCTGGAAACGGTGGCAATGGAAACGCCTGCTTTTTTGGAAATATCGTATATATTCATGGTCCATCCTGCATTGAAAAAATGAAAGCGGTTACAATACCGAATTTTTAGAATCAAATGTATTATACAACAGGAAAAGGTAAATATCAATTGATAATTGCAAAGAAATTGAGATTTTTTTCGAAAAAAGTTACAAAAACGGAAGAAAACAACTTGACGTATTTTATAAGAAAACGTATAATTAATGTAAGCGCTTCCGGTGCGGAGAGCGCCGTAAGCAAAAATTGGAAGGATCAATATTTTTTAGGAGGAGACAACGATGAATCTGAATTTAAGACCGGCAAATGAATGCAAATATGATGCGGTATCTCTGGGCGAGGTAATGCTTCGTCTGGATCCGGGTGAGGGAAGGATCCGCACTGCACGTTCTTTCCGTGCATGGGAAGGCGGCGGAGAATACAATGTAGTACGCGGCCTGAGAAGATGCTTTGGCCTGAAGACCGGTGTGATCACAGCATTTGCTGACAATGAAGTAGGAATGCTGATGGAAGACTTTATCCTGCAGGGCGGTGTGGACACATCTCTGATCAAATGGATGAAGACAGACGGAATCGGCCGTATCTGCAGAAACGGTCTGAACTTCACAGAGAGAGGTTTTGGTATCCGCGGAGCCGTTGGATGTTCTGACCGTGCCAATACAGCTATTTCCAAAGCAACACCGGAAGATTTTGATTTTGACTATATTTTCGGAGAACTGGGTGCACGCTGGCTGCATACCGGCGGAATCTACGCAGCTCTTTCCGAGCAGTCCTGTGAGACCGTTCTGGCAGCCATCAAGACTGCGAAAAAATACGGCACGATCGTATCTTATGACCTGAACTACCGTCCTTCTATGTGGAGTGCCATCGGCGGCAAGGAAAAAGCACAGGAAGTAAATAAGGAAATTGCAAAATATGTAGACGTTATGATCGGAAACGAAGAAGACTTCACAGCATGCCTCGGCTTCGAAATCGAAGGAAACGATGCAAATCTGAAGGAACTGAACCTGGACGGCTACAAGAAGATGATCAATGAAGCTGCAAAGACGTATCCGAATTTCAAGGCAGTGGCTACGACCCTTCGTGAAGTGAAGACTGCTACGGTAAATGACTGGAGTGCGATCTGCTGGGCAGACGGTGAGATCTACAAAGCAAAAGATTACAAGGGACTGGAGATCATGGACCGTGTGGGCGGCGGTGATTCCTTTGCATCCGGTCTGATCTATGGCCTGATGACCACCGGTGATGCAGAACTGGCTGTAAATTACGGTGCAGCTCACGGTGCACTTGCTATGACCACACCGGGAGATACTACCATGGCAAGCAGGAAAGAAGTAGAAGCGATCATGGGCGGAGCAGGCGCAAGAGTACAGAGATAAAGAGGAGAAAGCGGATGAAAGAATATATCAGGATCCATCCGGATGATCTGGTGGCTGTGGCATTAAAGCCGCTGGAAAAAGGGAAGACCGTGGATATCGACGGATGTGCGGTGACGCTTGCGGAGGACATTCCCCAGGGTCATAAATTTGCACTGGTTCCCATTGCTGCGGGACAGCCTGTGATCAAATACGGGTGCAGTATCGGCGTGGCAAAAGAAGATATTGCAAAGGGAGCCTGGGTTCATGTACATAATGTGAAGACTGGGCTTGGAGATCTTCTGACCTATACTTATGATAAGCAGGACACCACACTGGAACCGACAGAAGATGTATGTTTCCAGGGATACAGAAGACCGGATGGAAAAGTGGGTGTCAGAAATGAGATCTGGATCATTCCTACGGTGGGCTGTGTGAATAATGTGGTGGAGGAAGTGGAAAAACGTGCACAGAAATATGTGGGCGGCACAGTAGAGGAGATCGTTTCCTTCACACATCCCTATGGCTGCTCCCAGATGGGAGACGATCAGGATCATACCAGACAGATCCTGGCGGATCTTGTGAATCATCCCAATGCCGGAGGGGTTCTGGTGATGGGCCTTGGCTGTGAGAACAGCAATATCGATGAACTGAAAAAATTCATTGGTGACTATGATGAAAAACGTGTGAAATTCCTGGTTGCCCAGGAATGTGAGGATGAGATTGAGGATGCCCTGAAGGTGATCGAAGAGCTGGCAGCTTATGCGGGAAGTTTTCAGCGGGAGCCCATTCCGGCAAGTGAACTGATCATCGGTATGAAGTGCGGAGGCTCTGACGGACTTTCCGGAATTACGGCCAATCCGGCAGTGGGACGCTTCTCTGATATCCTGATCTCTAAAGGCGGTACGACCATTCTGACAGAAGTGCCGGAAATGTTCGGCGCCGAGACTCTGCTGATGAACCGGTGTGAGAATGAAGAATTGTTTGAGAAGACGGTGGATCTCATTAACGATTTCAAGAATTACTTTACCTCTCACAACCAGACGATCTACGAGAACCCTTCACCGGGCAACAAGAAGGGCGGAATCACCACTCTGGAGGACAAATCTCTGGGATGCACCCAGAAGTCCGGCAGTGCGGCAGTGCGGGGCGTCTTAAAATACGGTGAGCCGGTAAGCACAAAGGGGCTGAACCTTTTAAGCGCACCGGGCAATGATCTGGTGGCATCTACTGCGCTGGCGGCCAGCGGAGCCCATATCGTACTGTTTACCACGGGAAGAGGAACGCCCTTTGCGTCACCGGTTCCTACGGTAAAAATTTCTACCAACAGCGGACTGGCGCAGAAAAAGAACAACTGGATCGATTTCAACTGCGGCGTGATGGTAGAGGATACCACACTGGATGAGATGGGCAAAAAACTGTTTGATTATGTGATCGAAGTAGCATCCGGAAGAAAAGTAAAAGCAGAAGAAAAGGGCTTTCACGATATGGCGATCTTTAAGCAGGGTGTTACACTTTAAATAAGTCCCCAAATGGGCAGAAAGAAGGAAAAAAGTGAAAAAATTAAGCTATGCAACATTAAAGGAAATGGGATACGAGGGTTACCTTCTGGAAAATGCGCCGGAGAGAATCCTTCAGTTTGGAGAGGGAAACTTCCTTCGTGCGTTTGTGGAATGCTGGATCGATAAAATGAATGAGAAGGTCGGTTTTAATTCGAAAGTGGTTCTCTGCCAGCCCATCGCTCCGGGTCTTGCAGACATGATCAATGAGCAGGAAGGTCTGTACACTCTGATCCTGCGCGGAAATGAAAACGGGAAGAAGATCGATGACAGACGTGTGATCTCCTGTGTGAGCAAGTGTCTGAATCCTTACAAAGAATATGACGCTGTTCTGGCATATGCCGAAAGCGAAGATATCCGTTTCGTTGTCTGCAACACTACAGAGGCAGGAATTCAGTATGACCCGTCCTGCCAGTTTACGGATGTGCCGGCTGCAAGCTATCCGGGCAAACTGACTCAGTGGCTGTATCGCAGATTCCAGAAATTCGGCGAAGTAAAGGGCAAGGGAATCATTATCCTGTCCTGTGAGCTTATTGACAATAACGGAAAAGAACTGGAAAAATGTGTTGATCAGTATGTGGATCAGTGGGGGCTGAGTGATGCATTTAAGAACTGGCTGAAAGAAGAATGTGTCTTCTGCTCTACGCTGGTAGACCGCATCGTACCGGGATATCCCAGAAACGATGCAGCAGCTATCTGTGAGGAACTGGGTTACCAGGACAACCTGCTCGATGTGGGAGAGGTATTCGGTCTCTGGGTGATCGAAGGTCCTGCATGGATGAAGAAGGAGCTTCCGTTTGAGGAGGCAGGTCTTCCGGTCATTATCTGTGACGATCACAAGCCGTATAAACAGAGAAAAGTAAGAATCTTAAACGGTGCTCACACCTCCATGGTACTGGGCGCATATCTGGCCGGTCAGGATATCGTGCGTGACTGCATGAACGATGAAGTCATCAACGGTTTCATGAATAAGACCATCTATGATGAAATCATTCCGACCCTGACTCTGCCGGAAGAGGAGCTGAAAGAGTTTGCAGCATCCGTGACAGACCGATTCAACAATCCTTTTGTGGATCATGCGCTGATGTCTATTTCCCTGAACTCCACTTCCAAGTGGAAAGCCCGTGTTATGCCGAGCCTGAAGGGATATATTGAAAAGACCGGGGAACTGCCGAAATGCATTACCGCATCCTTTGCATTCTACATTGCATTCTATAACGGCAAAGATCTGACAGACGAAGGCCTGACAGGAAACAGAGGAACCAATGATTATGTGATCAGGGATGACAGAGACATTCTGGAATTCTATGCAGCTCACAAGGATGACTCTGTAAAGGATCTGGTACATGCAGTGTGCACCAACGAGGCATTCTGGGGTGAGGATCTGACAAAGCTTCCGGGATTTGAAGCAGCTGTTGCAGATTATCTGGAGCAGATCCGTGAAAAAGGAACCTATGAGGTTATGAAGTCCTGTCTGTAAGGGAATATAGAATAGGAAAAAGTGCGTCCGAAGCGTTCGGGCGCATTTTTTTAGGATAAAATGTTCCTATAAATCACAAATATGTACTGTTTTCATTGTAAGAAATCACAATTATAATAAAATTATCTTAAAAATGTGTAAAACATACATGATGGAAGGAGAACAAAGAAATGAAAAAGAAATTATTATCCTTAGTACTGGGTGCAGCTATGGTTCTTTCCATGGGAACTTTCGCAGCAGCAGATGACACCGTAACTCTGGTTATGGCAGAAGTAAACCCGCTGGATACCATCGTTGGCCAGACCGATACCGCTTTCAAAGAGAAAGTAGAAGAGCTGTCAAACGGTTCTATCAAAATTGACCTTCAGGCAAGCGGTGTTCTTGGCTCTGAGAATGACGTACTGGATGCTATGCTGGGCGGCGGCGGAATGATCGATATGTCCCGTATCTCCGCATTTGCACTGACAAGCTACGGCGGAACAAAATCTTCTCTGCTGTCTCTGCCGTATACATTTGTAAGCCGTGAACATTTCTGGAACTTCGCTACATCCGATCTGGCAAAAGAATTCCTGGCTGAGCCGGAAGAGAACGGATTTGGTGTAAGAGGTCTGTTCTACGGAGAAGAAGGTTTCCGTCATTTCTTTACTGTAAATGAAGTGAAGGGTATTGAAGATATGGCAGGTCTGAAGCTGCGTGTTTCCAATGACCCGGTTATGACAGGTATGGTTGAGTCTCTTGGCGCATCCGCAACTGTAGTAGCATTTGGTGAGCTGTATTCCGCACTGCAGACCGGTGTAGTAGACGGTGCTGAACAGCCGATCGCTAACTACAAATCTAATGCATTCCCGGAAGTTGCTCCGAACCTGATTCTGGATGGACATACACTGGGTGCGATCCAGGTAGTTATCACAGATGCAGCCTGGAATAAACTGACAGAAGAACAGCAGGCAATCCTGGTAGAAGCAGGTGAATATGCTTCCCAGTTCAACCGTGAGCTGTCTGCAGATGCTGAAGCAAAAGTTCTGGAAGAGCTGAAAGCAGAAGGCGTAAACGTAGTAGAAGTAGAAGATGTAACTCCGTGGCAGGAAGCAGTTGCTGACGTGATCACAGAGAATACAAAGGGAATGGAAGATCTGTATCAGCAGATCCTGGATATGCAGTAAGATCCGGTGTATTTCCGAAAGAAGAGGAAAGCACAGGGGAATTCCTGAGAATATCCTGAAAAAGTTAAATATGCGCAGCGACATGAGCTCGCTGCGCATTCTTAAATTAAACAGGGAGGAAACACTGGTATGTTTGAGAAAATCGATAAATTTAAACCGGTTTATGATGTGATCTACAAAATAGACCTGTTTCTGTGCAAACTGCTTCTGATCGCAGACATCCTGATTACCAGTATGGCGGTAGCCGGACGTTATATCTCTTTTATTCCGGATCCGGCCTGGAGTGAGGAAGTGGTGCTGACTCTGATGTCCTATATGGCGGTACTTTCCGCAGCGCTTGCGATCCGCAAGGGAAGTCATATCCGCATGACAGCACTTGACCGTTATCTGCCGGAAAAACTGCTGCTGATCCTGGATCTTCTGGCAGATATCATGGTTACGATCCTGGCAGTGGTAATGATCGTGATAGGATGGCAGTATGCTTCCGGACTTGGTGCCAAAGCATCCTATATCAGTATGCCCTGGTTGTCCAAATTCTGGATGTATGCCCCCATTCCGCTTGCCGGCGTGTTTATGCTGTTCTTTGAACTGGAGGTTATTTACAATCACATTAAAAAAATGTGCGGTAAGGAGGTGCAGTAAATGGATGCTCAGACAACGGCAATTCTCGTTTTGCTGATCAGCTTTTTAGTAATGATTCTTTTAAGATTCCCCATCGCCTATGCGGTGGCACTGGCTTCCATGTTCTGCCTGCTGGTGCAGGGATATCCGCTTACCACGATCTGTCAGCAGATGGTAAAGGGAATCAGTTCCTTCAGCCTGATGGCAGTGCCCTTCTTTATTACCATGGGATGTCTCATGGGAAGCGGCGGTATCTCCCAGAAACTGATCGATCTGGCCAATGCCTGTGTGGGATGGATGACAGGCGGTATGGCCATGGTAAATATCGTGGCATCTTATTTCTTCGGAGGAATCTCCGGTTCTGCATCTGCGGATACGGCTTCTCTGGGAAGTATTCTGATTCCCATGATGGTGGATCAGGGTTATGATGCGGATTTTTCCACTGCAGTTACGATTACTTCCTCCTGTGAAGGTCTGTTGGTTCCGCCAAGCCACAACATGGTTATCTACGCCATGTCCGCAGGCGGTGTGTCTGTAGGCAGCCTGTTCCTGGCAGGTTATGTTCCGGGAGCTCTTCTGGCAGCTTCTCTGATGATTGGTTCCTACATCATCTCCAAAAAGAGAAATTACCCGAAGGGTGAGAAATTCAGTATCAAAAATCTGCTGAAGCAGTTATCGATCTCTATCTGGGCTCTGGCTGCTATCGTTATCGTAGTAGTGGGTGTTGTATTCGGATGGTTCACCGCTACAGAATCCGCAGCGATCGCAGTTATCTACAGCCTGATCGTCAGTGTGTTTGTGTACAGGGGACTGACCTGGAAGGGCGTATGGCAGGTACTGGAGCAGTGTGTGGATACTCTGTCTATCGTGCTGATCCTGATCTCCACATCCAGTATTTTCGGTTTCTGTCTGACGACACTGCATGTGCCGGATCTGGCAGCCAATGCCATCATCGGAATCACCGATAATCCGATCATCCTGGCTCTGCTGCTGAACCTGATCCTGCTGTTCCTGGGATGTATCATGGATATGGCTCCGATCATTCTGATCGCAACACCGATCCTGCTTCCCATTGCTACTTCTATCGGAATCAGCCCGATCCAGTTTGGTATCATGATGATCCTGAACTGTGGTATCGGCCTTTTGACCCCGCCGGTAGGAGCGGTATTGTTCATCGGTTCCGCTGTTGCAAAGATCAAGATGGAGAAGGTAGTAAAAGCGACCCTTCCCTTCTATCTGTGTATGATCGCAGTTCTGCTGCTGATTACGTTTGTTCCGCAGATCAGTTTGTTCCTGCCGAACCTTCTGGGATAAACCGGCTGCAGGGATTATATGATGCGGTAAGGAGATGTTGTTTATGAGATACAAATTTTCCTGTGATATCAAACCGAAGGATCTCTGGTATCTGTATATGTACCGGATGTATCATTCCGTAGCAGGTATGATCACTCTGATCTTTGGAATATCCATGATCGTGCTGACGGTGACCTTCTGGAGCAGGAACGGTGCCCTGATGAGAGCCGGTCTGATCGTGCTCAGTCTTCTGGTGCCGGTGGTACAGCCTCTGGGCATGTATCTTCGATCGATGAAAGAACTGGAGCAGCTTCCGAAACATATGGAATTATGGTTCAGCGATAAAGGGATCTACATTCAGGTGGAAGAGAAATCAGATCAGGTAAGCTGGAAAAAGGTGGGCCGCATCGTAAAAGAAGTGAATATGATCATGATCGTGTTAAAGGACGGCCGGGGTTATATGATCAGTGACAGGGTATTGGGAAAAGACAAAGAAGACTTTTACCGGTATGCGTCATCCTGTATTTCATAAAGTATTATATTTAATGGGCGGTACGCTGGGCGTACCGCTGTTTTTATGTTATAATGAGGGAGTCAAAAAACAGAGCGGAGGAGGAAGGCAAAGTGAAAGAGATGTTTCAACGGAACTGGCAGGCACTGGATATCCGGCATAAGATCATTGTGTTTACCGGATCGGTTCTTTTGATCATTGTTCTTGCCGGAATCCTGGATGTGTGGGTCGTGAGATTCTCTGCGGTGGATTTTTACAGGATCATGGAGGATAATTCCAGAAATGACAGCCTCATTCAGAGACTGGAGGAAGAGGCAAAGGCGTTTGAGGAGTATGTGAAGCAGCCGGATGAAGGGAAAGAGCAGGTCCTTCAGGAAACAATGGAAGCTACCCGTCTGGCAGTGGAACAGATGCCCCTGGATTATGCAAGTCAGGGAGCACAGCTGTATGCGACCGCCTGGTCTGTGAGCAACAGTTATGAGGTCTATGTGGAAAAGCGGGACAGGATCCTGCAGATGGGAGAAGAAAATCAGGAATATATCAGCAGACTCTATGAAGTGTATGATATGCAGACCTATCTGGTGGATTACGCCAGAAAGCTGATGGCCATGGGGCTTGCAAACGGCAACCGGGTCTATCATGAAAAATATCCCTGGATGCTGGGAATCCCGGCGGCGATCATAGTGGTCACTCTGGTTTTGTTTTACATGGTCATACGTCTGGGCAACATGATGAATACATCCATCATCACTCCGGTGATCCGCCTGGCGGATGCGTCCAGGAAGATTGCGGCCAATGATTTTTTTATTGAGGATATCACGGTGGAAAACAGGGACGAGATCGGAGATCTGGTTCATGCATTTAATAAAATGAAGTTTGCTACGGGGCGCTATATCCAGACCATGGAAGAAAACAGAATGGCGCTGGATAAACTGCATGAAAAAGAGGTGGAGCGTCTGGAAATGGAGCGCAGGCTGGAGTCAGCGAAAATGGAGCTTCTTACGAGCCAGATCAATCCGCATTTCCTGTTTAATACATTGAATGTGATCGGCGGCATGGCGAATCTGGAGGATGCGGATATCACGGAAAAAATGATCAAGGCCTTAAGCGATCTTTTCCGCTATACGCTGAAGAATGATCAGTCGGAAGTAACCCTATCCCGTGAACTGAAGGTGATCAATGATTATATGTATCTGCAGCATATGCGTTTTGGAGTCCGGATCTCCTATGAGATCGACTGCCGGGTGGATGCAGATGCGGTACTGGTTCCGGTCTTTATGCTGCAGCCCCTGGTGGAAAATGCCATTATACATGGCCTGTCCCCCAAGGTTGAAGGGGGAAAGATCAAGATCCGTATCTGGAAAAAGCGTCAGAGTCTGTATGTGGCGGTGGCAGATAACGGAGCAGGAATGGATCCGGACATTCTTGCCAGGCTGAGGACACAGATCGCCTGTGAAGGCAACGAAGCTCTGGGAATCGGTTTTGGAAATGTGTATAAAAGAGTGAAAGCCATGTATCCGGACAGCCGGGTGACTCTGGTGAGCCGAAAGAACCGGGGAACGGTGATTCGTTTTGAAATTCCATGTGAGAAAGGCAGCGAATAAGATGGTGTATGTACTGATTGCGGATGATGAACCCATTGAGAGAATGGTCGTGAGCAAAAAAATACAGAAATATTTTGAAGGACGCCTGGAATGCGTGGTGGCAGAAAACGGACAGGAAGCGGTGGAGCTTTTCCGGGAAAAGAAATGCCGCATTGCTTTGCTGGATATCAGTATGCCGGGAATGAACGGACTGGAGGCAGCAGAGAAAATTCGTGAGGCAGATAAGACCTGCAGTATTGTATTTCTTACTGCGTATGATGATTTTTCTTATGCAAAGAAAGCGTTCGGAGTGCGGGCTCTGGATTATCTTCTGAAACCCGGGGCGGATGAGGAGCTGGTGGCTGTGCTGGAAGAAGCGCTTCATATAGCCGAGACGGAGGAACGGGATAATTCAGGATCGTTCGTGGCAGCAGAAGAGAAGCCGGCATTACAGGATCAGCGGGAAATAAAAAATCCGGCTGCCGGACCGGAGGAAGAGAGAGCCTGTGACAATGCCAGAATGATGGCGGTGACGGAAAGTATCCGTGTGTATATTCAGGAGCATTATCAGGAGGATATTTCCCTGCAGGATGCAGCAGGGTTTATGGGATATTCCGATGCGTATTTCTGCAGAATTTTTAAACAGTGTTTTGACAAAAATTTTACGGCATATCTTACGGAGACCCGGGTGGAAATGGCTAAAAAAATGCTGGCGGATGTAACAGTGAATATTAAAGACATCTGTGTGCGGGTGGGAATTCGTGATTCCAATTATTTTGCCCGGGTGTTCAAACGAATGACGGGAAGTACTCCCAGTGATTACCGAAATCAGGTTCTTAGAAAAATGGCCGTAGAAAAGGGATAAGATATGAGCGGAAAAAGGAAATGGATCATAGCCGGCTTACTGGCGGCTGCCGGACTGGCAGCTGTCGTGGTGTGGCGGATACGGGATGAGTCAGAACGGGTTCCGGAATATGTGTTCAGCTATGCAGAAAATCAGGCAGCGGATTATCCCACAACGCAGGGGGCAAATTATTTTGCGGAGCTGGTAGAGGAACGGACAGAGGGACGGATTCAGATCCTTGTCATGCCGGAGGCGGAACTGGGAGCAGAGAAGGACGTCCTGAAGCAGCTTCAATACGGAGGGGTAGATTTTGCGCGTGTCTCTCTTTCCCAGCTTGCGGAGCTGATCCCTGAGATGAATGTCCTGGAAATGCCCTATCTGTATGAGGATTCCAGGCATATGTGGAAGGTTCTGGACGGAGAGATCGGGGACGGGTTTCTGAAAATGGCAGACGAGAAAGATCTGACAGGGCTGTCCTGGTATGATGCGGGTGTGCGAAGCTTTTATACATCGGAAAAGAAGATCACCTGCCTGGAGGACCTTCAGGGCATGCGGATCCGTGTACAGGAATCCGGTCTGATGGCGGATATGGTGGAAGCGCTGGGAGCCGTGGCCTTCCAGATTCCCTACAGTGAGGTATATTCCGCACTTCAGCAGGGGCTGGTGGACGGTGCGGAGAATAACTGGCCGTCTTATGAATTTATGCAGCACTATGAGGTTGCAAAATATTTTACGGTGGATGAGCATACCAGGGTACCGGAGATGCAGCTGGCATCCTCCCACACCTGGGAAAAACTTTCTGAAGAAGATCAGCAGATCATACGGGAGTGTGCGAAGGCGTCTGCTCTGTATGAACGGCGGATCTGGACTCTGCAGGAAAAAAAGTCAAGGAAAACAGCCGTGGAAAAAGGGGCAGAGGAGATTGTATTGTCGCAAGCGGAAGAAGCACGCTTCCGGGAGGCGGTGCAGAGTATCTATGAAAAATACTGCGCAGATTCTATGGATGTGATAGAAGAAATCAAAAATATGAAATAGAGGAGGAACAAATATGTTTGTAAAAGAAAAAGACTGTACACCTGTGACACTGGAAAATGGTGCGGTAAGAACGATCAAAGGGTACATCAATGACATGATGGTGGTGGAACTCAAGTGGCAAAAGGGACAGGAGGGAGCAGTTCACAGCCATCCCCACCGCCAGTGCGGGTATATTATCAGCGGTACTTACGAGGCCAATGTAAATGGAGAAAAACAGATCTTAGGGCCGGGTGAGTGCTTTTATGTAGAGGCGGATGTGCCTCACGGGCTGCTTGCACTGGAGGATGGGGTGACTCTGGATATCTTTACCCCTTACCGGGAAGACTTTGTAAAATAGTCTGCGGGCAGAAGCGGGAATCATTCCAGCTTTTCCAGGGCAGAATCTCCGTATCGGTAAACGGCACTTCGAAGCAGCAGGGCAAGCACTGCTTCTGCAAGAAGGAAGGCTGCAGTCAGAGGAAGGATGGGAACTCCTGCCAGATAAAGGAGAACCGCACCGGCTCCAAGAAGCAGGCAGACCACATAGGACAGGAGGACGGACAGCATAGCGATCATATTCTGTTTTACCGGTACCTGTTCGCTGGTCCAGACAAGCTTCGGATGCCACAGATCCCCGAGAAGCTGCAGATAGCTGATCAGAAGAATAGTAAGGATGCTGATGAGGCAGCCCGGGATCAGAAGCATCAAAGAGGTTCCGAAGAAATAGCAGGAACATCCGATCAGCAGCGCCTGATAGGGAAGGATGGCAGTCATACTGATGAGGACGCCGCAGAGAACCTTGCCCCTTAACTGAACCCGATAGGGAACAGGGATATATTTCATGTAATATACATTCTGTCCTTCCCTGGAGATACAGGTAGGTATGGTAAGGTTCATGCCGGTCAGCAGGGCAGTGAGGCCAAAGACCAGAAGGAGCAGACATCCGTGAAGGATCATGGGATCCACGGAGGAGATCAACAGGTGCAGTTGCTTCAGGGTGGATGCCAGACCGCCTGCCCCGATCATTTCCAGGATGATGGGGATACACAGGAACAGCGGCAGGATAAAGGGCATGGAAACACAGTTCATCAGATAGATGGGGGTACGCACCAGAAGTTTCCATTCTCTTAAAGCACAGCTTCTGACGGTGGTCTGAGAGCGCAGTGCCCTGGTCGTTTCATTTTCGGAGAGTGCTTTTCCTGTCTGTGAGGATTCGTTCATTCCTGCGATACTGTTCAGATAAAAACGGCTGCTCAGCAACAGATAGAGAGCCAGAATGCCTGCGGCAATGAGGACATATACTGCCAGAGAGACAGGATCATGATTCATCAGGGCTGCCCTTGCAAAGCGCAGATTGGGAAACAGGTAGTCGATTCCGGTCAGCAGGCTTTTGTTGGACAGCAGAAGATCTGTAATCATTTTTTCATCCAGGGAATCCCCCAGATAAGAGGAAAGGAAACTGAAAGCCATGACACCGATCAAAAGCAGTATAGAAAGAACGGTCGTCATGCTTTCTTTGTTTTTATGGTTTTTCATCAGACGCAGAAGCAAAAGTCCTAAAAGAGAGCCGTAGGCGATTGGCAGTATGGGGAGAAAAATCAGTACCACCAGTGCCATGAGCCAGTAGAGAATGCCTTCTCCCGCTGCCATACCCACTCCAAGAAGCATGGGGATGCCCATGAATGCCACGGTTGCATACTCGTAGGTCAGAATGGTCAGAAATTTGCTTCCGGCAATCTGAAGGGACGTAAGGGGCAGAGGCAGCAGGTATTCCAGATCCTTTGCAAAAAGCATGACGGACATGATAAAGGGCAGGGCAAAGATCAGCGTTGCCATGGTAAGTGTCAGAAGGATCATCAGATATACAAGCTGGGCCAGACCGGCGGGGGAGAACATCTGATACATGCTTTCTCCGAATCGGTATAAAAGGAACAGAAGCGGAACAAAACAGGCAGCCAGCAGCACGATAAGAGCAGCCTGACCCGCCAGGACCCGCTTCTTTTTTGTTTTTGAGGGAGAAAACAGAGAATCTCCTCCTGTTTTTAATAAAATTTTCGTAACCTTCAGACATTTATTCATGTTGGGTCATCTCCAGGAAAATACTTTCTAAGGAAGGTTTGTCGGGATACTGATCTTTCAGCTCCTCCAGTGTGCCGGTAAAAATAATTTTACCGTGGTTGATGATGGCTACCTGGTCGCAGAGCTTTTCGGCGGTTTCCAGCACATGGGTGGAAAACAGCACGGCATTGCCGGAAAAAGCGTGTTCCTTCATCATTTCTTTCAGCACAAAAGCGGAATTGGGATCCAGTCCCGTCAGAGGTTCATCCAGGATCCAGATGGAAGGATTGTGAAGCAGAGCTCCCATGACCATGATTTTCTGACGCATGCCGTGGGAATAGGTCATGATCCGGCTGCCAAGGGCTTCGGTCATGTCAAAACGCCGGGCGAGAGAAGTGATCTTTTCTCCCCGCTCAGCCTGGGGAACATCGTAGACGTCAGCACAGAAACGCAGATATTCGATGCCTTTCAGCCGAAGGAACTGGTCAGGGGAATCCGATACAAATCCAAACTGCTGTTTTGCCGGAATCGGTTCTTTTTCAATATCGTGGCCGTTCAGGGTGATCTGTCCCGTATCCGGTTTTACGATACCGGTGATCATTTTCAGGGTGGTGGATTTTCCGGCTCCGTTTGGCCCGATAAAGCCGGTGATCTTTCCATCCGGAATGTTCCAGTTCATGGAATCTACGGCTTTTTTTCCGGAATTGCCGTAGGTTTTTGATACATTTTGAATACTTATCATCATTTCTCCAGTCCGGGACCGGAAGGGGTCCCTCAGTGATATGGTTTGTGATCGGATCTATCTGGTTTTTACGGCAGTGCCGTAGGCAGTGACCTCCGCAGCTCCCTGCATGACAGAGGAAGAGCTGTAGCGGATGTTGATGATGGCATCTGCGCCCATAGCCTCGGCATCATCCACCATGCGTTTCATGGCAATCTTTCGGGCGGAGTCCAGCATTTCCGTGTAGCTTTCGATCTCTCCTCCCACGATGGTCTTCATTCCGGCCATAAAATCCTTTCCCAGATGTTTGGACATGACCACACTTCCCTTTGCGATTCCCAGAGCTTCTGTGATTTCCTTTCCGGGAATATAATCAATATTTAGCAGCAGCATCTTCTTCCCCTCCTTTGATTTGTCTGATTCTCTGCATCAATGCCAGCAGGACACCGATCACGATGGCGATGAGAAAGGCTCCCACAGCAGCCAGTATGAGAAATACGCCAACAGTCAGCCGCTCCCGCAATGCCTCTGTAATCATTACAAACAGTACGATTCCCATAAAAAGAATGATTACGGAAGCGGCAGCGGCGGGAGCGACAAAATCTTTTCTGTGGTCCTGTTTTTTTACATCCATAAATACAGCTCCTTCCTTTTCCAGTTCTTCCATTCGGGTAAGATACCGGTCCGCATCCAGTGTCTGCAGAGTCTCGTGGTGCTCCTGAAGCTCCAGGCAGAGACAGCGGGCTTTTTCCAGGGAAGAGCGGGAACGCTCCAGTACGATGAGATGGCGGCGGGCACCATCTTCCATCGTGAGTGTCCCGGACTGCATCATACGGATCTCTTCCAGCGGAAAGGAGAGGCTGCGAAGGAGTTTGATCTTCTTTAGTTCAGACACATCCTGTTCCGAATAATCCCGGTAGCCATTTTCGCTTCGGGCGGGAGAGAGAAGCCCTTCGTGTTCATAAAAACGGATATTCTTTTTGGTGATCCCCACCAGTTCCTCTACCTGCTGTATCTTCAAAACGGTACCTCCCTGTATGCACTGTCTGTATGCTACACCTTCCATAAGGTGTAAGGTCAAGTACATTTTATCGTATTCTGACAAAATAATAAAGTTGCTTTTCGCGGCAAGGACAGGTATGATAGAAATAGCACAGAATCGTGCGGGAAACAGAACGTTTTCTGTTCAGACAGGCGAATATGAGAGGACGGAATCTATGATATTTGATACGCATGCTCATTATGATGATGAGGCATTTGAGGAAGACAGAAATCAATTACTGGAGAGCATGGCATCCCATGGAATAGGCCGCATTGTGAATGTGGGGGCCAGCATGCGGGGAGCCAGGGATACCTGGGAATTGATGCAGAGGTATGAGTTTATCTACGGAGCCATCGGGATCCATCCGGATCATGTGGGAGAACTTAATGAAGAACAGTTTGCAGAACTTGATAAGATGCTTGATCACGAAAAGGCGGTAGCGGTAGGAGAGATCGGTCTTGACTATTACTGGGACAGGGAATCCCATGAGCTGCAGAAATACTGGTTTGCCAGACAGATGGAGCTTGCCCTTGCAAAAGAACTGCCCATTGTGGTTCACAGCCGTGAGGCAGCCAGGGATACCTTTGAGACCATCCGGGAGATTCATGCCGGAAAGCCGGGGTTTGCAGGAGGTGTGATCCACTGTTATTCCGGTTCTGTGGAGATGGCCCGGGAATATCTGAAACTGGGCTATTTTATCGGGATCGGCGGAGTGGTCACCTTTAAAAACGCAAGGGTGTTAAAGGAAGTGGCGGCAGAGGTGCCGCTTCAGCGGATCGTGGTGGAGACCGACTGTCCCTATCTGGCACCGGTTCCTTTCAGGGGAAAACGGAACTCTTCCCTGAATCTTCCCTATGTAATAGAAGCAATTGCATCTGTAAAAGGGGTAACGCCGGAAGAAGTGGAAGCGGTCACCTGGGAAAATGCCTGTCGACTGTACCGGCTGGGACAATAAGCAGCAGAAGGAGAGTATATGGAAAAATTATCCAATCCACAAAAAACCATAGAGGTGATTCAGAAATACGAATTTGCTTTTCAGAAAAAGTTTGGCCAGAATTTTCTTATTGACGGCCATGTGCTGAATAAAATCATTGCTGCAGCGGATATCACAAAAGAGGATTTTGTTCTGGAGATCGGACCCGGAATCGGAACCATGACCCAGTATCTGGCTGAAGCGGCAGGACGTGTCATGGCGGTAGAAATCGACCGGATGCTGATCCCGATCCTTCAGGAGACGCTGCAGGAATATGACAATGTGGAGATCTTAAATGAAGATATTCTGAAAGTGGATATCGGGGCTCTGGTAGAGGAAAAGAATGGCGGAAAGCCTATCAGGGTAGTGGCAAATCTTCCATACTATATCACCACGCCGATCATCATGGGACTTCTGGAAAAACATGTGCCGGTGGAAAGCATCACGGTCATGGTACAAAAAGAAGTGGCCCAGAGAATGCAGGCAGAGCCGGGAACAAAGGATTATGGAGCATTGTCTCTGGCGGTACAGTATTACTGTGAACCCTATATTGTAGCAAACGTGCCGCCCAACTGCTTTATGCCCCGTCCCAAGGTGGGAAGCGCAGTGATCCGTCTGCGGACCCATCAGGAGCCGCCGGTGAAGACGGAACATGAGACTCTGATGTTCCGGTTGATCCGGGCATCCTTTAACCAGCGGAGAAAGACTCTGGCAAACGGACTGAATAATTCTCCGGAGCTTTCGTTTTCCAAAGAGGAAATTGCAGCTGCCATAGAAAAACTGGGAGCACCGTCAACCATTCGGGGAGAGGCACTGACACTGGAGCAGTTTGCACGCCTGGCCGATATTTTGGGAAAATAAGGAGAAAAATATGGAGAAAAAGCATTTCACATATCCGTCCAGGGATGGAATCACAGACATTCATGCGATTTGCTGGATTCCGGACGGAGAGATTCGGGCAATCCTGCAGATCTCACACGGGATGGTGGAGTTTATCGATCGATATGATGAATTTGCCGGATTTCTGGCGGATCGCGGGATCCTGGTGGCCGGAAACGACCATCTGGGCCATGGAAAATCCGTAAGATCAGAGGACTTTTACGGATTCTTTGCAGAAAAGGAAGGAAATAAAACAGTGCTTGGGGATATTCACAGACTGCGCAGTATTCTGGAAAAACAATATCCTGGAACGCCCTGTTTCCTACTGGGACACAGTATGGGATCTTTTCTGGTGAGGCAGTATCTTTGTCTTCATGGAGAAGGCCTTGCCGGAGCTGTGGTTGTGGGGACCGGTTATCAGAAGCGGCTGACAGCCTGTGCAGGGCTGCTGATCACAAGAGTGCTGGCGGTTTTTAAAGGTTGGAATTATCGAAGCGGGTTTGTAGATGGACTGGCTTTTGGAGGCTACAATCGAAAATTCGGAAGCGTGGACGGAAAGGAATGGCTCTCCAGAAACGAGGAAAATGTACGCCGGTACAAAGGGGAGCCACTCTGTAATTTTCGATTTACCCTGAACGGGTATTATAATCTGTTCTACAGTCTCTATACCCTGACATTTCCGCAGAATCTGCAGAAAATGCCGAAGGATCTGCCGGTGTTTTTTGTGGCAGGTGAGGATGACCCTGTGGGCAAATTCGGAAAAGGGGTCAGGACGGCGTATCAGCAGTTCCTGAATGCAGGAATGAAACGGGTGACCTGCAAGCTGTATCCGGATGACCGCCATGAGATCTTAAATGAACTGGATCGGGATGTGGTGTATGAAGATATTTTCCAATGGATGGAAGAGGTGCTGAGAGGGTGAAAATGAGGATGTTTCGGCATCCTCATTTTTGGGGAACCGGTTTTCGGACGTTCAAGACTCGCTTGCGAGCCTTGGCGCGGGATTCGGGTCTGCAAAGCAGACAAAATACTAATCCGAATCCCTGCGCATCCTCGCGGAGCGTATATCAGATGGGGGATTGACACCCGCCACTGATATATATATTGCTTGCTTGCCGCCTGAAGAGGCGGGAGTCCTCTCCCATCTGATATAATACATGATTCCCGTCAGATCCGCCAGAAACCACCCGATGGGGATCGCCCACCAGATGCCCACAACGCCCACAGCCGGAATGGCGGACAGCACATAGGCAAGTACCACACGGGTTCCCAGAGAAATAACGGTTAAAACCACTGACATCCCCGGCTTTGCTACCGCCCGGTACAGTCCGTACAGAAGAAACAGACAGCCGATCCCGCAGTAGAAGACGCCTTCGATATGAAGATAACGGATGCCTTCTGCGATAATGGCAGTTTCCCCGGAATCTACAAAGATCTCCATCAGGGGGCGGGCAAAGATCCATACCAGAGCGGAGACCAGAAAACAGAATAAAAAGGAAGAAATGACTGCACCCCGCAGACCTTTGCGGATGCGGTCTTCTTTTTTTGCCCCGTAATTCTGAGCGATAAAAGTGGAAAATGCATTTCCGAAATCCTGTACCGGCATGTAGGCAAAGGCATCGATCTTCACGGCAGCGGCAAAGGCAGCCATGATCGTAGGACCGAAGCTGTTTACCAGTCCCTGTACCATGAGGATTCCAAGGTTCATGACAGACTGCTGAATGCAGGTGAGAAAGGAAAAGGCTGCGATTTCTTTCATGGCGGACCATTTCAGACAGAAATGATTCCGGAGGAAACGAAGTTTTGGACAACGCAGGAAAGCATAGATGGCGATCCCGATGCCGGAGACATACTGGGAGATGACAGTAGCCTCTGCGGCTCCAGTCACACCCCTGGAAAGACCCAGCACAAACCACAGATCCAGTGCAATATTGAGTGCTGCGGAAATGGCAAGAAAGATCAGAGGCACCAGAGAATTCCCGATGGCCCTCAGAAAAGATGCAAAAAAGTTATATAAGAATGATGCAAAAATGCCGGAAAAGATGACAGCAAGGTAACTGCGCATCGCACCCCATACTTCCTGTGGTACCCGAAGAAACAGACGAAGGTGATCCAGGCAGGCAAAAGAGAGCAGATTCAGGAAAACAGCGAGTCCGGCGGTCAGAGTCAGGGAAGCACAGATGCCCTCCCGGAGTCCTTCTTCATCCTGACGGCCAAAGCGGATGGAAAAAACTGCTCCGCTTCCCATGCAGAGGCCAAGCAGGATGGAAGTCAGAAAAGTCATTAACGTAAAGGAAGAACCAACAGCGGCTAAGGCGTTGGCTCCCAGAAAATGACCTACTATAAATGTATCTGCGATATTGTAGCATTGCTGCAGCAGATTTCCCAAAATCATCGGAACGGCAAAGCCGAACATGGAACGCATCACCGGCCCGGAAGTAAGATCTTTGTTCATTTATTCTTCTGCTGCATCGGAAGACTCCTCTTCCTTTGGCACATAATTGTCGAAAATACGTACCAGAAACCAGGAATTGGCCATAGCCACCAGGGCAAAACCGACCATGATCCAGATCAGAAGTCCATAGGTCAGAGTCCATCCGTTGAGGAAGGTGAGTATTATGGAACCGGCGCTGATCACAGCCATAACCACTGTCTGGGGAAGATGCCGGATCGCCATGAGAAACGCATTGCGGAACATGTTTTTCGTGCTGTTAAAAAATTTGGCCACCAGAGGAAACAGATACTGAAGTACAAAAATACCTACCAGACCAAGCATATAGATTCCGATTCGGATCACGTTGCTTCCGGCAGAGGATTCCATCACAGTCATGATACGCAGATCCATATAGAGCAGGAAGCCCAGGATCAGAACGATGATCCACATGAGAGTGGACTGCTTGAAATTCTGCTTAAAGGATTTGAAATAACTGCGTACGATATAGGACTCTTCATTGCGAACCATTTTCAGGGTCACATAATAAAGAGAAGACCATGCCGCACCGATGGTGACGATGGGGATACAGGTAATCAGAAATACCACATTCAGGATCATCAGATCCGCCATCCGTGACAGAAAAACAAAAATCGGGCTTTCCATGTTAAAAAAACGACTCATAAATATACACCTCTTTTGTGGATTGCGGTTTGTTCCGGGACAGCAGCCTTCCGGAAACGTATCAGATAATTATCAGTATACTGGATTGGAATAAAAAAAGCAATGAATATTAAACATAAAAAGATTGACTAATATATAAAATGAGATATAATACAGATAAAAAGAAAACATGGAGGGGAACATGGAAAAAGACAAAACGAGAGAGACATATCAGATCGACGATATACAGGCATCACAGGTGTGCGAGAGTGCACCCTGCGAGTATGGGAGACAGCAGGGAGATTATACGCTGGAGGATTACTATGCCCTGCCGGAGGATCAGAGAGTGGAACTGATCGACGGGAATTTTTTTGTGATGGAAGCACCCACTCATTTGCATCAGCTGATTGGAGGGGAAATATTCCATACGCTTCATGAGTATATCAAAAGGAAAAAGGGGCTCTGTATTGCGGCTTATTCACCAATGGATGTGCAGCTGGACTGCGACAACCGGACGATGGTGCAGCCGGATGTACTGGTTGTATGTGACAGAAAAAAATTTGTGAGAAGGGGTGTGGTCTTTGGCGCACCGGATCTGGTGGTGGAGATCCTTTCTCCCTCTACCAGGAGAAAGGACATGTATCTGAAGCTTAAGAAGTATGAAGGGGCAGGGGTCCGGGAATACTGGCTTGTGGATCCTGACAGGAAAAGAGTGGTGGTATATGATCTGGAGAAAAGGGAATGCCCGGTGGCATACAGTTTTGAAGATGCAGTTCCGGTCAGGATCTTTGGGGGAGAGTGTGCGGTGAATTTTTCTGAGATCTATGAATATCTGAAGTTTTTATATCAGAATGGAGAAAACGATGAGGATGCGGTAAATAAGGAAACGGCTCAACTCTGAAAGATACTTGCCTGTCGGGGAGAGTACGTAATTTACCTTTTCAAATCCTGTGCAGTGGGGTCTGTTCATTATTTTTCTTCTCCCCGACCCCGTTTTCGGTTTAGTACAATGGTATTTCTTTATGAAAAGTATCTCCGGGGAATCTTTTTTCTGAAAGACCCCGCTTTTTTACAAACTTCGGGGTCTCACATACATTTTCTCTTTATTAGATACTTTTTGCAGCAAAATCTGTCCGTTTTACCCAGATATTCTTATCGGTCGGGGTCTAAACATCATTTTTCATTCAAGTACGCCACAATAAAACCTTGACTTTGCCCGATTCATAGGATAAGATAGGGGCAATGAAAAAGCTGTGAAGAAGACAGTAGATCTGTTTTGAAAGGCCCAGCGAGCCGGGGAGGGTGCAAGCCCGGTGCGAGTAGGACAGATGGAAGATCACTTCTGAGCTGCAGAACCGAAAGGCCGGAAACGGTTGATTCGGAAGAGTAGGTTCTGACGGATTTCCGCCGTTAAAGGGAACGCATATGACAGTATGCAGTAACAGGTGGTATAGCGGGGCTTCCCGTCCTTTTACGGACGGGAAGCTTTTTTATAACACAGGAAATTGCTTTGCCCTTTCCTGTGTTATAAAAAGCCCTCCGGGCAGGATTCCGCACAATTTTACAGAGAGGAGAACATTATGTACGAAAAAGTTTCAACCAACCTGAATTTCGTAGAGAGAGAAAAAAATGTAGAAAAGTTCTGGAAGGAAAATCACATTTTTGAAAAGAGTATCGAAAGCCGTAAAGAAGGCGAGACCTATACATTTTATGACGGACCGCCTACAGCCAACGGCAAGCCCCATATTGGTCATGTACTGACCCGTGTCATCAAGGACATGATTCCCAGATATCAGACCATGAAGGGAAAAATGGTTCCGAGAAAAGCCGGATGGGATACACACGGTCTTCCGGTGGAACTGGAAGTTGAGAAGCTGCTTGGCCTGGATGGAAAAGAGCAGATCGAGGAATACGGACTGATTCCTTTTATCGATAAATGTAAAGAGAGTGTATGGAAATACAAAGGAATGTGGGAGGACTTTTCCGGTACAGTCGGTTTCTGGGCTGATATGGATGATCCTTATGTAACGTATCATGATGATTATATCGAGTCTGAATGGTGGGCACTGAAGACGATCTGGGAGAAAAAGCTTCTTTATAAAGGATTTAAAGTGGTTCCCTATTGTCCCCGCTGCGGTACTCCGCTGTCTGCACAGGAAGTGGCACAGGGATATAAGACCGTAAAAGAGCGTTCTGCGATCGTTCGCTTTAAAGCAGTGGGAGAGGATGCGTATTTCCTGGCATGGACCACCACACCCTGGACACTGCCGTCCAATGTGGCTCTCTGTGTGAATCCGGAAGAGACTTACTGTAAGGTAAAAGCAGCAGACGGATATATTTACTATATGGCAGAGGCACTGCTGGATACCGTTCTTGGCAGACTGGCCGATAAAGAAAACGGAAAAGAAGCTTACGAGGTCCTGGAGACCTGTAAAGGAAAAGATCTGGAATACCGGGAGTACGAGCCGCTGTTTGCCTGCGCAGGAGAATCTGCTGCGAAACAGCATAAAAAAGCACATTTTGTAACCTGTGATGGCTATGTAACCATGTCAGACGGTACCGGTATCGTTCATATCGCACCGGCATTCGGTGAGGATGACGGCCGGATCGGACGGAATTATGACCTGCCCTTTGTACAGTTTGTAGACGGCAAGGGTGAGATGACAGAAGAGACACCCTATGCAGGCCTGTTTGTAAAAGAGGCGGATAAACCGATCCTTGTAGATCTGGAAAAAGAAGGAAAGATGTACGACGCACCGAAGTTCGAACATGAATATCCCCACTGCTGGAGATGTGATACGCCGCTGATCTACTATGCCCGTGAATCCTGGTTTATCAAGATGACGGCTGTGAAGGATGATCTGATCCGCAACAACAATACGATCAACTGGATTCCGGAGAGTATCGGAAAGGGACGTTTCGGCGACTGGCTGGAAAATGTACAGGACTGGGGAATCTCCCGTAACCGTTACTGGGGAACTCCGCTGAATATCTGGGAATGTAAGGAGTGCGGTCATATGCATTCCATCGGAAGCCGTCAGGAGCTGTTCGAACTCAGCGGAAATGAAGCGGCTAAGACTGTGGAACTGCATCGTCCGTATATTGACGAGATCACCATCACCTGTCCGCACTGCGGTAAGCCCATGCACCGTGTACCGGAGGTGATTGACTGCTGGTTCGATTCCGGAGCTATGCCCTTTGCACAGCATCATTATCCTTTTGAAAATAAAGAATTATTTGAGCAGCAGTTCCCGGCACAGTTTATTTCCGAGGCAGTGGACCAGACAAGAGGATGGTTCTATTCCCTGCTGGCAGAATCCACGCTGCTGTTTAACAAAGCGCCCTACGAAAATGTCATCGTGCTTGGCCATGTACAGGATGAGAACGGCCAGAAGATGAGTAAATCCAAAGGAAATGCAGTGGATCCCTTTGAAGCACTGGAGACCTACGGCGCAGATGCGATCCGCTGGTATTTCTATATCAACAGTGCACCCTGGCTGCCCAACCGTTTCCATGGAAAAGCCGTGCAGGAAGGACAGCGTAAGTTCATGGGAACTCTGTGGAACACCTATGCGTTCTTTGTACTGTATGCGAATATTGATGAGTTTGATGCCACAAAATATACTCTGGATTATGAAAAGTTAAGCGTAATGGACAAGTGGCTGCTGTCCAAGATGAATTCCATGATCCAGGCGGTCGATACCAACCTTTCCAACTATCGTATTCCTGAGACTGCAAGAGCGCTGCAGGAATTCGTAGATGATATGAGCAACTGGTATGTGCGCCGCAGTCGTGAACGTTTCTGGGCAAAGGGTATGGAGCAGGATAAGATCAACGCTTACATGACTCTGTACACAGCACTGGTAAATGTGGCAAAAGCTGCAGCACCCATGATTCCGTTTATGACAGAGGATATTTACCGCAATCTGGTATGCAGCATCGATAAATCTGCACCGGAGAGCGTGCATCTTTGCGATTTCCCGACAGTGGATACCGCTCACATCGATAAAGAACTGGAAGCAGATATGGATGAAGTGCTGAAGATCGTTGTTATGGGCCGTGCGGCAAGAAATGCGGCAAATATTAAGAACAGACAGCCCATTGCAAACATGTTCGTAAAAGCACCCAAGGCTCTGGCAGAGTATTATACAGATATCATCCGTGATGAACTGAACACCAAGGCAGTCAGCTTCACGGAGGATGTAAGCGGTTTTGTATCCTACACCTTCAAGCCGCAGCTTAAGACCGTGGGACCTAAGTACGGCAAGCTGCTGGGCGGTATCCGTCAGGCGCTGGCATCTCTGGATGGACAGGCAGCGATGGCAGAGTTGAAAGAACAGGGAGCACTGCACCTTGACATCAACGGGGAAAATGTTGTATTATCAGTTGAAGATTTACTTATTGAGACTGCACAGTCCAGCGATTATGTGACAGAACAGGATAATGAGGTCACGGTAGTGCTGGAGATCAGGCTGACACCGGAGCTGATTGAAGAAGGTTTCGTGAGGGAAGTGATCAGCAAAGTGCAGACCATGAGAAAAGAAGCTGACTTTGAAGTGACTGACAGAATTGTAATCTATGCAGAGGGCAACGAAAAGATTGAAAACATTCTGCGTGGACACAAAGAAGAGATTCAGTCCGAGGTACTTGCAGATGACATTGTCCTGGGAACAACCGATGGGTATGTGAAAGAATGGAATATCAACGGTGAGAAAGTAACCATGGCAGTCAAGAGGTAATCGAACAAAGGAAGGGGTAAGGAATGAGTAAAAAATTTAACAAAAAAGAGTTTATCAACGATGTAAAGGCAAATGTGAAGGCACTTTACCGCAAAAACCTGGATGAAGCGACACAGCAGCAGATTTTCCAGGCAGTATCCTATACGGTAAAAGACACCATCATCGACAACTGGCTGGCAACACAGGAACAGTATGAAAAGGATGACCCCAAGTTTGTGTATTATATGTCCATGGAGTTCCTGATGGGACGTGCTCTTGGCAACAACCTGATCAATCTGACAGAATATAATGAAGTAAAAGAGGCGCTGGCTGAGATCGGTTTTGATCTGAATGTGATCGAGGATCAGGAACCGGATGCAGCTCTCGGAAACGGTGGTCTGGGACGTCTGGCAGCATGCTTCCTGGATTCTCTGGCAACTCTTGGATATGCATCCTACGGATGCGGAATCCGTTACCGTTACGGTATGTTCAAACAGAAAATCGAAGACGGTTATCAGGTAGAGGTGCCGGATAACTGGCTGAAAGACGGCAATCCTTTTGAACTGCGTCGTCCGGAATATGCGAAGGAAGTAAAATTCGGCGGATATGTGCGCGTGGTTTATGATGAGAAGACCGGCCGCAACCAGTTTGTACAGGAAGGATATCAGTCCGTCCGTGCAATCCCCTATGATTTCCCGATCGTAGGCTACAACAACAATGTAGTCAATACCCTTCGTATCTGGGATGCGGAAGCGATCAATGACTTCCAGCTGGATTCCTTTGACAAGGGTGATTACCGCAAGGCAGTAGAGCAGGAAAACCTGGCCCGCAATATCGTAGAAGTTCTTTATCCCAATGACAACCACTATGCAGGCAAAGAGCTTCGTCTGAAACAGCAGTACTTCTTTATTTCTGCAAGTGTTCAGGCAGCTGTTGAAAAATATAAGAAAAATCACAGCGATATCCGTAAATTCTATGAGAAGGCAACCTTCCAGTTAAATGATACTCATCCGACAGTGGCGGTAGCCGAGCTGATGCGTATCCTTCTGGATGAGGAAGGCCTGACCTGGGAAGAGGCTTGGGATGTGACCACAAAGACCTGTGCATACACCAACCATACCATTATGTCTGAAGCATTGGAAAAATGGCCCATCGAGCTGTTCTCCAGACTGCTTCCCCGTATTTATCAGATCATTGAAGAGATCAACCGTCGTTTTGTGAAGGAGATCGAGGCAAGATATCCAGGAAACTTCGAGAAGGTTCGCAAGATGGCCATTATCTTCGACGGACAGGTGAAGATGGCTCATCTGGCAATCGCAGCAGGCTACTCCGTAAACGGTGTGGCAAGACTGCATACAGAGATCCTGAAGAATCAGGAACTGAAAGATTTTTATGAGATGATGCCGGAGAAATTCAACAATAAGACAAACGGTATCACACAGAGACGTTTCCTGCTTCATGGAAATCCGCTTCTGGCTCAGTGGATCACAGATCACATCGGTGATGAGTGGATCACAGATCTGCCCCAGATCGCAAAACTGAAAGTATTTGTGGATGACAAAAAGGCTCAGCAGGAGTTCATGAACATCAAGTATCAGAACAAGGTGCGCCTGGCAAAATATATCCGTGAACACAATGGCATTGAAGTCAATCCCCGTTCCATCTTTGATGTACAGGTGAAGAGACTTCATGAGTACAAACGTCAGCTGCTGAACATCCTGCATGTCATGTATCTGTACAATCAGATCAAGGATCATCCGGAGATGGATTTCTATCCCAGAACCTTTATCTTCGGTGCAAAGGCAGCAGCAGGCTATCGCCGTGCAAAGCTGACCATCAAGCTGATCAACTCCGTAGCAGATGTGATCAACAACGACGCATCTATCAACGGCAAGCTGAAAGTGGTATTTATTGAAGATTACCGTGTGTCCAACGCAGAGCTGATCTTTGCGGCAGCCGATGTATCTGAGCAGATCTCTACTGCTTCCAAAGAGGCATCCGGTACAGGTAACATGAAGTTTATGTTAAACGGTGCTCCTACCCTGGGAACCATGGATGGTGCCAATGTGGAGATCGTGGAAGAAGTGGGAGAAGAGAATGCATTTATCTTCGGTCTTTCTTCCGATGAAGTCATCAACTACGAGCAGCATGGCGGCTACTATCCGCAGAATATCTTCAACAGCGATCAGGATGTAAGACGCGTGCTGATGCAGCTGATCAATGGGGAATATTCACCGAACGATCCGGAAAGATTCCGCGAGATCTACGATTCCCTGCTGAATACCAAGAGCAGCGACAGAGCAGATACTTACTTCATCCTGGCAGACTTCCAGTCCTATGCAGAGGCACAGAGACGTGTGGAAGCAGCTTACCGTGATGAAGAAAGATGGGCAAGAATGGCTATGATGAACACCGCCTGCAGCGGAAAGTTCACATCCGACAGAACGATCCAGCAGTATGTGGATGAGATCTGGCATCTGGACAAAGAAGTAGTAAAAGTGAAATAAATACGTATAATTCTAAAATCCCTCTCATAGAATGATATGAGAGGGATTTTATGATGAAAGAAAAATTAGAACACATCCTGACAGTGATACTGGTGATGATGGTACTTCCCTGTGCTATGACCGTACTGCTGAACGGGAAAATGGAACAGATCTACCGGAATATCCAGGATGAAGCAGCGTATATTTCGGTGAAAACAAACCGGGGAATCCGGGAAATGAATGTGGAAGAATATGTGATCGGAGTAAC
The DNA here is from genome assembly GCA_016297895.1 of Marvinbryantia sp. Taxonomy (GTDB): domain Bacteria; phylum Bacillota; class Clostridia; order Lachnospirales; family Lachnospiraceae; genus Marvinbryantia. The sequence goes on along the minus strand of JAEDFS010000008.1, from coordinate 1,688 downwards.
GGCAGCCCAGATTCCTGAGGAATATGACCTGGAAGCGGTCAAGGCGCAGATGGTGATCGCCAGGACCAATCTCTGTCGGCAGATGGATAAAACAGATGTGTGGGAGGGAGAGTATGTTTCCCTGGCCCAGCTTGAAGCCGCAGGGCAGGCGGATAAATTTATCAGAGCGCAGAAAGCGACAAAAGGACAGATTCTGTTGTGGGAGGGAGAACCGATCATGGCCTCCTTTCATGCGCTGAGTGCGGGAAAGACCAGGGACGGCAACGAGACCTTTCAATCAGAGGATTACGGATATCTGAGATCCAAAGACTGCCCCGCAGACAAAAAATCTGAGCAGTACGAAACCGTCATACAGATCGACGATGCCTGGAGAGAAATGGAAGTCCTGAAAAGAGATGATGCCGGATATGTGCAGCAGCTGAAGCTGGGTGAGGTGATCCTTTCTGGTGAGGAATTCCGGAATCTTCTTGGTCTTCCTTCCGCCAGCTTTGAGATAAAAAAGAAAGAAGAAGGAGTATTTCTGACGGTGCATGGAATCGGACATGGTCTGGGCCTCAGTCAGTATACAGCGCAGCAGCTTGCGCTGGCCGGAAAGGACTACAAAGAAATCCTGGGATATTTCTACGAGGGCGCTGTTCTGGACAGGCGATAGAAAATAATCTGTATATTTCCCTTTTTTATGGCAATGATATGTTTATCGAAACATATTGAACATATTACGAGGTGAAAAGTATGCAGAAAGAAAGAGTCATGAAGTTTTTGAAAAATAAGGGGACACTGGGCGTTCTGACACTTTGCCTGGTGGGAGCCACTGCTTTTGCCACTTATCAGATCAGTTATGAGGAAAAACAGCAGATCGAGCAGGAGTCAGAGCTGCAGCGGGAAACGCAGGAACAGAAAGCGGCGCAGGAGATATCTCAGGACAATGTGGAGGTGAATGGAGATCAGGTGGAGGCAAAGCTGGTAAAAGCCGGGGATTATACGGATGCCAATGAGCTGGATGTGGATCCGGCAACCCTGATCAATGAAGCTTCTGAAACAGAGGAGAGCGCTGAAGGAGAAGAGTCGGTGGATGCAGGATCTGTCAATGTCCAGGCGCAGATTCTGCCGACAGTGAATTTTCGGGAAGATTCCGCTCTTGTATGGCCGACAGCCGGGACAGTGCTGATGGATTATAATATGAGCGGAACGGTTTATTTTGAGACACTGGATCAGTACAAATACAACCCGGCGCTGATCATCGGCAGTGAAGCGGGCAATCCGGTGATCGCCTCCGCAAAAGGGATCGTGGAATCTGTCGATACAGATGAGGAAACCGGTCTGACGATGACATTGAACCTGGGAAATGATTACAGCCTGATCTATGGACAGTTAAAAGAGCTTGCAGTGTCAGAAGGAGATGTGGTGGAACAGGGCCAGCTTTTAGGGTATGTCAGCGAGCCTACCAAGTATTACTGCGAGGAAGGAAGCAACCTGTATTTTCAAATGAAAAAGGATGGACAGACGGTGGATCCCTGTCTGTATCTGGAATAATAAGAAAATCCCGCCTGGGGCAGAGACTTCAAAGAGAAGAGCTGCAGCAGACGGGATTTTTTACATATTTTCAATGGTCTGATTGCCTGAAAAGGGCATGAAAAAAGCGGGTGATGGGAATCGAACCCACGTATCCAGCTTGGAAGGCTGGTGTT
>JAEDFS010000032.1 GCA_016297895.1 Marvinbryantia sp. | reverse complement strand
TCATGTTCTTTCTCCTTTAAAACCTGAAATACAGGAAGGGATTGTAGCTGGCATCCACCAGGTATGCGATCGCCAGCAGAAAAATTCCCACATAAAATATTTCCTGCAGCGTTACTGTGATCTCAGAATGCCGGGACAGCTTTTCCTTAAGCTTTTCTGCCAGTGCCGCCGGGATCCGGGTCGCACCCAGAATCAGGACCACCAACAGGACTGCATGGTTGTACAGCAGATAAATGGCAGTCGCATCGAAGAATCCCTGTCCGAATCCTCCAAACATCGCCCGGATATACTGTCCGCCGGCAGACAACTGATCAAAAGCAAACAGCATCCATCCCAGAATCACAAAGAACATAGTATAGAGGTTCTGCAGGACTTTCGGAAGCTTTTGCAGTACCTTTCCAAACACAAACTTTTCCAGGATCAGCAGAATTCCGTAATAGACACCCCAGATCACGAAATTCCAACTGGCTCCGTGCCAGATTCCCGTCAGCATCCAGACGACCCCTATATTGCGGATCTGCTTTGCCAGGGTGCAGCGGTTTCCTCCAAGGGGAATATACACATACTCCCGAAACCAGGATCCCAGAGAGATATGCCATCTTCTCCAGAATTCCGTAATGCTTTTGGAGATATAGGGATAGCGAAAGTTTTCCAGAAAGTGAAAGCCAAACATTTTTCCCAGTCCGATCGCCATATCCGAATATCCCGAAAAATCATAATAGATCTGGAAGGTATAGGCCAGTGCACCGATCCAGGCAGTTGCCACCGGAAGATTTGCCGCTCCCATACCGGAAATGGTATCCCAGAGAGCACCGATGTTGTTGGCCAGCAGCACTTTTTTCCCCACGCCGATCATAAAACGGTTGATGCCGTTAACAAAATCATCTGCCGTCTCTTTTCTGCCCTGAAGCTGCTCGGCTATAGTCTTATACTGAACGATGGGGCCTGCGATCAGCTGAGGGAACATACTTACATAGGTTCCGTAGCGCATCCAGTTCTTCTGAGGCCAGGTAGCCCCGCGGTATACATCGATGGTATATGACATGGTCTGAAACGTAAAAAAAGAAATCCCGATCGGCAGCGGAATATGAAGCAGCGGAATCTCAGTTCCCAGGATCCCATTCACCGAACCGATCAGAAAATCCGCATATTTAAAAAATCCCAGTACGGACAGATTATAGATTACCGACAGAATCATCCATTTTCTGGCGCCGGATATATTTCCTCTGTCTTTGCAGCTGCCGATCTTAAGCCCCGCAAAATAATCGACTGTGATGGACAGAAGCATCAGGAACACATATTTCGGTTCCCCCCAGGCGTAAAAAAACAAACTGAATAAAAATAAAATCATGTTCCGGAAACGTTTCGGCAACACATAATAGAGAATGAGGACTGCCGGAAGAAAACGGAACATAAAAAGAAGACTGCTGAATACCATATAGAACTCCCCTGAAGATCTATGATACCTCGGATTGTGACCTGTTTTGTACTCCCACAATCCCGGTATCATCAAATATTAATTATTATTAATTTTTTTGTAAACCTATTTACAACAATTTCAATTATTATATAATAGAGTATACTAAAAAACAATTGGTTTTTTAATTACAGGGGACAAGTGTGAAAGATTAATGAGGGAACTGCATGGAACAAAAGAAAAGACGACCTACTGCACAGGAACGCCGTAGTGGTCTGATTATCAATGTTTTAACGCTAATCGTTCTCGTTCTTTTCATTTTTGAAGGGAAGAGTCTGATTAGTTTATTTTCGAATGAGAGTATTCAGGAACGCATTCAGGAGGAAGAGCAGGAAGTATTTGCCAGTGCCAATCTCCTTCCTGAAGAAACGGAAAGCGAAGTCCAGACAGAAGCCGTTCAGAAAGAAACGCAGACGTCTGTCGCACCTTCTTCAGAGAACATTTCGGATCAATCGGAAAGTGATGCAGAACCGGAGACCGAGAGCAGGTATCTGGGGCTGCCCGAAGGCTATGAGAACTATATGACTTCTGTTGTTCCGGAGCAATCCGTTGCCATCGATGATTCCTATTTTACCGATGCGGTATTTATCGGAGATTCCCGCATGGAAGGATTCCGCAACTTTTCCGGAATCACAAAAGGAAGCTTTGTAACGGCTGTGGGCATGGAGCTGGAAAACATCTATTCCACACCACAGATCCCTACTGCAAAAGGTACGGTTCTGGTGATGGATGCGCTGAAAAACCTGAATTATTCCAAGATATATATGATGCTTGGGACCAACGAGCTGGGTGCATATGACATGGAGGCTGTAAAGGAATCCTACCGAAAAGTCTTAAATGACGTAAAGACTTATTCTTCATCTGCCGATCCCATCGTCTATGTATATTCCGTGATCTATGTGGATGAGTCTTTAGTGACCACAGGAGACTATGTCAATAACGCCAACGTAGATACGGTCAATCAGAAGATTCTTGAGATGTGCCAGGAAGAAGGATACCACTACATCAATCTGAATGAGATTCTTTCCGACGGAAATCATTCTCTGATACCCGGTGCCTCCGAAGACGGCATTCATCTGAATCAGGAATATTGCAAAAAGTGGCTGGATTATACAAAAACTCATTATCTGCCACAGGTATAAAAGAAAGGAGTACCAAATTATATGAAAAAAACTGTAACAGTCATAGTTCTTGCTGCAATGATGGCCTTTGTGCTGACTGCATGCGGCGGAAAAAGCAAAGACATCACCGTTGATGTGACAAAACTCTGCGAAGACCTTCAGTCAACCGTAACCAGCGGAGAACTGGCCAGCGTCTCTTCCGATCTTCAGGCTTCTACTTATTTCTTTGATCTGACAAAAGTGGAAGAAAGCGCTGCAGCATTAAGCTCCGGTGCAAGCGCCTGCGAAGTGGCAGTGGTAAAATGCAAGGACAGCAGTTATGCTTCCGAAGTAAAAGGATTGTTCGAGACCAGGGTCAAAAATCAGTCCGATCTGTTTGCTGATTACAACGCTCCCGAAGTTGCCAAACTGGACAATGCACTGATCCGCACTTCCGGAAATTACGCAGTTCTCTGTGTCACAGATGATACAAAAAAAGCAGAAGAAATCTTAAAAGAGGCCGGCTTCTAAGCCGACCTCTTTTTGTTCACTGCATCATTGCTCGCCGCATCACCCACACAGTCTGATGATCGCATCTGCAAAGATTTTTGCACTCATCAGCAGCACATCTATCACCATGAATTCATCATCTCCGTGCATATGGTTGTCCACAGCAGGATCCATACATCCAAATGCCACTCCGTTTTTCAGATCATGGACATAAGTTCCTCCGCCCATAGCCTGGGGCACTCCTTTGATTCCGGTATATGTTTCATAGCTTGCCAGAAGATTTTTTACCAGCACGGAATCTCCGGGAACATAATGAACGGAAGTCATACCGCCCTCTTCCATGGTACAACCGATCTCTGCCAGCTTCTCTGCCACTACTTTTGTCACATTGTCATCTGTTCCGCAGAGAGGCACCCTGCTGTCAAAGGTTCCCGTCAGACGGTTTTCTTCCAGATTCAGAAGTCCAAGATTCATGGTAAGGCTGCCGGATTCCGCATCTTCCATTGCAATACCTAACGCCTCTCCCCTGGTATCCTTCAGCGGGAACAGCCGTGCAAGACCACGCAATGTACCTGTCTTCTTTGTATCTGCCAGCGGAAGCTTTCCAAGCAGCTTAAGCAGACCGCAGACTGCATTTTTTCCGCCTTCCGGTGTGGAGGCATGGGCAGCCAGACCTTTTGCCGTGATCCGGATTCCCCCATCCGATTTCTCAACTTTGAAATTGATTCCGCACTCCTCTGCATCTGCAGCCGCTTTCACAATCTCCTCTTCCAGACCTTTCACCAGTGCCCAGGCAGATGCCGGAACCACATTCACCTTATCTCCGCCGTGGAGTTCCACTACTTCCGGAAGCACCTGTTCTTCCCGGAATGAGGCACAAAAGCTCTTTGCCAGACGTCCTTTTTCAATATGAATTACCGGGAACTCCGCATCCGGCGTAAATGTCATCGGAGCTTCCTTTTCGATCCCGTAATAGTATTTAAGATCTTCCGAACCACACTCCTCATCGGATCCAAGGATCAGCCGCACGTTTTTCTTTAATCTGATTCCGGATTCCCCGATGGCACGCAGCGCATATAAAGCAGCGATCGCAGGTCCCTTATCGTCTGCGGTACCTCTTCCGTAGATCTTTCCATCCTTAACCAGCGGATCAAACGGATCCGTAACTGTCCAGTCCGGTGTCACCGGAACCACATCCAGGTGTGCCAGAACATCCAGTCCCCGCTCTTCCTCATTAAAATCTCCGGTCACTACATAATTATCATAGTTTTTTGTCTTCAGTCCGTAAACACTCATCAGCTCTTTTGCTGCCTGAAGTACCTTTGCCGGTCCCTCTCCAAAGGGTTTTCCCGCTTCGGACTTTCCCCTCCTGCTGTCGATGCGCACCAGTGTTTTCAGGTCTTCCAGCATTTCTTCCTTATGGGAATCAATGAATGTATCTATTGTTTTCCGATACATAATGTCGCCTCCTGTTTTATTGCTTCTGTTTATCCTACCACAATTTTACTGCTCCTACAACCCACATCTCATTGACAGTTTCCACGTTGCCGTGCTAAGATTTATCATATTTTTACTGCTGCCTGATCTTACGGACGGCAGCTGCTATTTTCACATAATGGAGAATGTTTTATGAAATTACAGCAATTATTGAGCTTTACCAGAAAAGCCGTAGATGAATATGAAATGATTCAGGAAGGGGATAAGATCGCCGTTGGAATTTCCGGCGGCAAGGACAGCCTTACGCTCCTCTACGCCCTCCACGGGCTCCAGCGTTTCTATCCCAGACATTTTACTCTGGAAGCCATCACCGTGGACCTTGGACACCCCGGATTTGATTTGGCCCCCATTTCCGACCTGTGCCGTGGGATGGAGATTCCCTATACCATTGTAAAGACAGAGATCGCAGAAATCATTTTCCAGGAGCGAAAAGAGAGCAATCCCTGTTCTCTCTGTGCAAAAATGAGAAAAGGGGCATTGAACGAAGCAATCAAGGAGCGTGGCTGCAACAAAGTAGCCTATGCACACCACAAGGATGATGTGATGGAGACTATGCTCCTGTCCCTGATCTATGAAGGACGTTTTCACTCCTTCTCCCCCAGAACCTATCTGGACCGGATGGATCTGACTGTGATCCGCCCCCTGATGTTTGTAGAGGAAGCGGATATCATCGGTTTTCAGCACAAGTATCAGCTTCCGGTGGCTAAAAGTCCCTGTCCTGTGGACGGATATACCAAAAGGGAATATGCAAAAGAACTTCTGGCACAGATCAACCGGGAAAATCCGGGTGCCAAAAATCGGATGTTCTCTGCGATCCTGAACGGAGACATCTCCGGATGGCCGGAACGAAAACTTCATACCAGATATGCAAAATAAGGGGAGCTTATGCTCCCCTGACTTTCTATGATACAATCTTTTCTTTCGGAATTGCCAGACGCAGGGTAGCCGGATTCAGCACCAGCCCTTTGGCATTCGGAACAAGCATCTTCTGAAGCTTTTCATAAGTCACCAAAATTCCCTGGAACTGCTTGTCCTTATTGAATTTCTGAAATTCCGCCGTATCTGTACAAAGAGGCTGGAAAATGTCTCCGTTGGCCATCTTCAGGAATGTAATGCGGATATCCTTCGGATTAGGTTTATCCTCAGGCTTTACTCCCTCAGGAAGCTGCACCGGCATGATAAATCTTCCCCGTTCCAGATTGACCAGCATCTCTTCCTCCAGGTCCTTAAGTCCCGTCTTTTCACTATTTTCCACCTGTCTTCTCAGTTCCTGTGTAAAATAGATTCCGGTCAGCACCAGCTCCGGATTTACCGCCGGACGTTTTTCCGGAGGAAGCTTCTCATAATCCGGCTTGGAAACAAGGGTCTCCAGCTCAATCCCCAGGGAATTAAAGCCTCTGTCCAGCAAAAGTTCATTCACTCCCATGGAGTACAGGCTCATATAAAATCCCAGGAACTGTGGATTCATCAGTTTCACAATGGTAATCTCCATCTTTTTATCTACCAGCTCTTTTGCGGATTTTGCCGCAAACCGTTCATCGGTAAACATCCAGATCTGATCGTTGCAGGTTTCTTCATCACAGTGAACATAGGGAAGATTGGTCGCTTTTGCAAACAATGCATACACCGTTTCCGCTTTCTGTAAGTAGCGCAGTACCATATGATTGAAAAACTCTTCCCGTTTTTCAAAAAACAGATGCGCTTTTTCATCATTCTCATTTTTTTCCTTCACTGCTTTTGCCGAGTTTTTCAAAATAATGATTTCCTGTATGGGCAGCTCTTTATATGAATCCTCCTTAAAGTCTGTGGATACCAGTAATTTCTTTAATTCTTCCTGTTTCTCTGTTGTCATGATTCTTCTCCTCAAATTTTTTTAAAAAGTTGTTGACATTTGCGCAAGAATGCGCTAATATATATTTCGTTCGGTAAACAACATCAAATGTGCGTTTAGCTCAGCTGGATAGAGCGTTTGGCTACGGACCAAAAGGTCGGGGGTTCGAATCCTCTAACGCACGCTATTTAAAAACTTCGGAGTTCTGAAAAGAATTCCGATTTTTTTGTTTTCCAAGGTGCTGTTTCGTGTCAGACTGCCGTCCACACTGATATCTATCATATCATTTTCTGACAGATCTGACAACGAAAATTTACGCAATTCAATGAAAAATTATTGCGATCTGAAAAGCCATGCCGGCGTCTCCTGTACCTCTCATCATTTCACCGAAATACCGTTCACCTGTACTTCTTCACTCAGCTCGATTACCAGACATTTCCTGCCGTCGATCACTGTGGTCTCCACCAGATCTGTCCGTTCCGGATTCACCTGAATGATCACATCCGGCGTCTTGATCTCAAATTTTCTGGTGCTTGCCACATTCGACGCCACAAACTCCGCCCGGTCATCCCCTGCCGTCTGTTCAAAGCAGGCATCAAACTGTTCCAGCCGTTCATTCGCCACTCCGCTCTGCTCCAGGAGACGTTTTACTTCCTGTTTGCCCAGCGTGAGCGGTACCGGCTCTTCCTTCTGTTCTTCCAGCATCTCATTCAGGTTCTCATGAATGGTGCGCACCATATCATAGCTGCACTCTTCTCCCAGTGCCTCTTCCACCAGGAGCTGAAAGGTTTCTTTCTGACTCCCTGCCGTCATAGGAAGGATACATCCCAGAACACTGTCCACAAAATCTCCTGCAGGAACCTCCGGCTTCTGATTGTAATACAGCAGGCTGTGAACATCCGCACTTCTGTCGTTGAAAGCGGGGAATAAAAATCCGATCATAGGCATCTCCACCAGCCAGTCCTGAATATGATTCTCAAAACAATTTTCCGCCGCATTATATGACAGGCAGGGTTTGGAAAGATTTACCGGACAAAGACAGCAGAAAATGTGCTCATAGATCTCATCGGAAGAATCGAACATTTCCAGATTATCTGAGGATTTTCCCGGAATATCATAGGTTCCGTGAAGAAGCAGGATCAGATAGTTTCCTGTATAGGAAAACGAGGCAATGATCTTATCATAAAACTCTTCCAGAATGCCGTCATCCTTTAAACCGCTGTATTTCAACTTCATCAGCAGCTCCTGTGTACCCCCTTCTTCTTCTGCCGCAAGAGGAAACTCCATATTCAGCAGGTTTTTCCCAATGGTTCCGGACATAAGCTTCCGGAAAATATTCAGATATTTGAAAAACTCTTCTTCCGGCAGGGACAGAAATGCTTCCTTGAATTCTGTCTTTTTATTCTTCTCCCCATCTACATAACATCCGCAGATCCTTGTAGCCGGACATCGATCCTGGGTATACTGTTTTTTGATCTCTGATATTTCTTTTTTATTCATATGTACTCCTTAGTTCCTCAAGCTTTTCCTTGCAGACCCGTTCCGGGTTTTCTCCCATTGATTTTTTCTTTTTCATCCACTAAAATAACTGGTACCATCATACGAACATCAACAGCAAAGGAGGCATTCTTATGGCACTAACCTGTATATTCCTTGGCGACAGCATTACCTGCGCCGGACGCCTGTGGCTAACCGATGAAAAGAAGCTCGGAAATGGTTATGTTTCTATGCTGGCAGACCGGATCCATACTATTTCCCCGGACATACGCTTTTTCAACAAAGGATATGACGGATTCACGGTTCCTTTCCTTTTAAAGCGGATGAGCCGGGACTGCATTCTGACCTCCCCTGATTATATCACGATCCTGATCGGGATCAATGATGTGGGAATCGCCATGAACACCGGTGTTTCTCTGGAGCAGCAGCAATTTCAGGGCAACTACCGTTCTCTCTTAGAAACGCTCCGTCAATGGACCCATGCCCGCATTCTCTGCGCCGGTCCTTTCATTTTTCCTCACCCTCAGGAATATCAGAACTGGATTCCTTCCGTCAAACAGGCAGAAACCATAATTCAGGAGCTTACCGAAGAATTTGATCTCCCATTTCTTCCTCTTCACGATACCTTGAACCGTATTGCCGAACAGGAAGGATATGACGCAGTCACTACCGATGGCATCCATCTGACTGACAAAGGGCATCAGATCCTTGCCGATCTGTTCTATCCCTTCTTCAGTAATACAGGCACCGGTGCATCCAGCAGGAGACTGTCCGGTTCAACCTTGCAGTCATAAGCCAGAACATGAACACCGGCCTCCGCAGCCTTCCGAAGCGTCTCTCCAAAACGGAAATGGGTCTTCCAGTTGGGTTCCATTCTATGGATTCCTTTCATCTGGATCACAAATATCACATACGCTTCATAGCCCGCTTCTTTACACCGGATCAGCTCCTCCAGATGCTTGATTCCACGCTCTGTGGGGGCATCCGGAAACCTTGCCGCACCATCCTGTTCCAGGGTCACACCCTTCACTTCCAGGAAGGCTTTCTTTCCATGTCCATATTCCCCATAGAGATCAAACCTGGAACTGCCAAAGGTCACTTCCCGTTTCAGAAGCGTCAGATCATTGAGCAAATTTTCCATTCTCAGCCACTCCTCCACGACCCTGTTAGGCGCCTGAGAATCCACATTGATCAGCGTATCTCCCTTGCAGACCGCGATCAGATCAAATCCCGTTTTTCTGGATGGCTGATCCGCCTTTTCCACAAAGACCTTCGTTCCCGGAATCAGCAGTTCTTTACATCTCCCGGTATTCTTTACATGACAAATCTCTGTTTTTCCCTGAATGGAAATATGTGCAATAAAACGGTTGGGACGTTCTAAAAACGTCCCCTCCAGAATTTTTCCGTATTTCATCGATACCGCCTTTGTTATAAAGTCTCTCCCGGATAGATCACACCTACCTGCTTTCTGATGGAGTCCATCAGTTCCATAATCAGAATCGTCTCTGAATGAGGCATCTGGGGGCATTCCAGCGCTCCTTTTTTCATTGCCTCCATGCAGGCTTCCACTTCATATTCATAGCCGGTGATCTGTTTCGGTGTCTCGTATTCTGCGATCAGCTCATGGTTTTTATTATATACCCGGATTCCTTCACAGTTATTGATATTCTGAACCATGATATATCCCTTGTCACCGTAGATCGCACCTTCACGGTTGCTGGCTGCATTGGCATCCGCATGAAGGACTGCCATTTTTCCATCCTGGTAGATCAGTGTGATCTGCATGATTCCATCCACACCTTTCTCCGTCAATACCGCAGTTGCCTTTACCTCCTTTACATCATCTCCAAATACCATAGAAGCAAAGTTGATGGGGTATACCCCGATGTCCAGAAGTGCCCCTCCGGCAAGAGACGGCTCATGGATCCGCTCTTTCTCCATGATCGGATAAGAAAGTGTTGCATATAAAGAAGAGGGCTTGCCGATCACCCCGCTTGCAAGGATCTCATCCAGTTTCTTTCTCATAGGCATATAGCGGGTCCAGATTGCTTCCGTCAGAAGAAGCCCCTTTTCCTCTGCCATTGCCAGCACTTCTTTGGCCTGTGCCGCATTCTGGGTAAATGATTTTTCTGCCAGCACATTTTTTCCATGTTCCAGGCACAGCCTGATATGCTCGTAATGATGAGAATGGGGCGTAGCTATGTAGATCAGATCCAGTTCCGGGTCGGATACCAGATCCTCATAGGAACCGTACGCCTTTTCAAATCCATATTTTTCCGCAAATTTCTCAGCCTTTTCCAGACTTCTCGATGCTACTGCCCAGGAAGTGACCTGCGGCATTTCTCTTATCGTTCCAGCCATGGTGCCGGCAATTCCACCTGCACCCAAAATACCCATCTTCATTCTTCATTCCTCCGTTTTTATTTTTCTAACTGATAAAACAAAACCCCAAAACATCCATAAACGCAAAACTTATGAATGTTCAGGGGTTCTCATTTCTATTTTGCGTAATCAACCGCTCTTGATTCACGAATTACGCTGACCTTGATCTGTCCCGGATAAACCAGTTCAGCCTCGATCTGTTTGGAAATATCCCTTGCCAGCAATACCATATCTGCATCACTGACTTTTTCAGGAACTACCATGATTCGAATCTCTCTGCCTGCCTGAATAGCAAATGATTTGTCAACGCCTTTAAATGCGTTTGCAATATCCTCTAACTGTTTTAATCTGTTGGTATATGTTTCCAGTGTCTCTCTTCTCGCACCCGGTCTCGCTGCAGATATAGTATCTGCCGCCTGTACAATGCATGCAATCAGAGACTCTGCTTCTACATCACCATGATGAGATTCCACTGCATTGATCACGACTGGAGATTCTTTGTACTTCTTACAAAGATCTGAACCGATCTGAATATGGGAACCTTCAATTTCATGGTCGATGGATTTGCCGATGTCATGCAATAAACCAGCGCGTTTTGCCATACGGACATCTACGCCGATTTCCCCTGCTAATAAGCCTGATAACTGAGCTACTTCGATCGAATGCTTTAATGCGTTCTGACCATAACTGGTACGGAACTTCATTCTTCCCAACAAACGTATCAGCTCAGGGTGAATGCCATGTACTCCCACCTCTAATGCCGCTGATTCGCCTTCCTCGCGAATCATTGTTTCTACTTCTTTCTGTGCTTTTTCAACCATTTCTTCGATTCTGGCCGGATGAATACGTCCGTCCACAATCAATTTTTCAAGTGCAATTCTTGCTACTTCTCTCCTGATCGGATCAAAGCTTGACAGAATTACTGCTTCCGGTGTGTCATCAATGATCAGATCTACACCTGTCATTGTCTCCAAAGTACGGATATTCCGGCCTTCACGACCAATGATCCGCCCCTTCATTTCATCACTTGGAAGCTGGACAACGGAAATTGTTGTTTCAGCAACGTGGTCAGCCGCACAACGCTGAATCGCTGTTGTTACATATTCCTTTGCCTTTTTGCCTGCTTCTTCTTTTGCCCTGCTTTCCAGCTCTTTATAGAGTCTGGCAGTGTCATTTTTTACTTCGTCTTCAACAGTTTTTAACAGATAGTCTTTTGCTTGTTCGGAGGTTAAACCTGAGATTCTCTCCAGTTCCTGCATTTTTTTGTCATGAATCTGATCGATTTCCACCGTCTTCTTCTTTAACTCTTCTTCTCTGCCTGACAATGCCGTCTCACGTTTTTCCAGTACATCAGACTTTTTATCAAGGGATTCTTCTCTTGACAGTAAGCGCCGTTCTGTTTTCTGAAGCTCTGCTCTGCGCTCTTTGATTTCTTTATCCAGTTCGTTTTTCCGATTCATGGATTCCTCTTTCGCTTCAAGCAGTGCCTCGCGCTTTTTCGTCTCTGCCACTTTCAATGCATCATCTATTATATCTCTGGCTTTTTCTTCCGCACTGCCCAGGGTCTTTTCAACCACTTTTTTCCGATAGGTCAATGCTGCAAACCAGCTAATAGCTGCTGCAAGTAAGGCGACCACAGCACAGACAACAATTGTCATCGCTGCATTCACAGGAGCACCTCCTTATTCATTTTTCATTGTACAATTACAACACTTCAATTTTATACTCTTTTTACATATCTGTCAAGTAAATGCCGTTATGAATCAAAATTTTGTTCACAATTTCACCTTTTTCAGCCAAAATCAGAAAAAGCGGGAAGTTATTCAAAACTTCCCGTCTTCAGCAATCTGGTAATTTCACTGCTCTGAAATCCCCGCCTCATCAAAAATGCATACATTTTCTGAGTCTCTTTTCTGTCTGCCGTTTCCGGATCATACTGTTTTTTCTGCATCCAGGCAAGGATCTGCTCTTCTTCCCCGATTTCCTGGCATTCCTCCATTGCCTCTCTTATCAGTTCCCGATCCACACCTTTTTGACAGAGCTCCTGTTCGATCTGACGGCGGCTCTTTTTCAACCGCATACATTCCACATACTGCCTGGCATAGCGGGCATCATCCACATAACGGAAGCTTTTTACATAGGCAAGCGCCTGATCGATCATGTCTTCCGTATAGGCAGATTTGCTCATCCGAAGCTTATCCCGGAGCTGCTTTTCCGTATAATCTCTTTTTTCCAGCAGATGCATACAGCGAAGCTTCGCACGTTTATACAAATCCTGATCCATTTTATTCCTCTGTAATGCCGTCCCCGTTCTCTGAATTCTGCACCGGAACAAGATCAGATTCCAGCCCGTAATGAGCACGCACTTTCGCTTCTACTTCATTCATGATACTCGGATTTTCTTTCAGATAATTCTTTGCGTTTTCCCTGCCCTGTCCGATCTTTTCATCATTATAGGCATACCATGCCCCGCTTTTATTAATCACTCCAAGATTGGCTGCCAGATCCAGGATATCTCCTTCCCTGGAAATCCCCTGTCCGAACATGATATCAAATTCTGCTTCTTTAAAGGGCGGAGCAATCTTATTTTTTACTACCTTGATCCTCGTACGGTTTCCGATCATCTCTCCTGCCTGCTTCAGAGTCTCGATCCTTCTGACATCCATACGGATGGACGAATAGAATTTGAGAGCCCGTCCGCCTGTGGTCGTCTCCGGATTTCCAAACATGACACCTACTTTTTCACGAAGCTGGTTGATAAAGATCACAACACAATTGGACTTGCTGATGACTGCAGTCAGCTTCCGTAGTGCCTGTGACATCAGTCTCGCCTGAAGTCCCACATGAGAATCCCCCATATCACCGTCGATCTCCGCCTTCGGAACCAGTGCCGCCACAGAATCCACAATAATAATATCTACCGCCCCGGAACGCACCAGCGTCTCTGTGATCTCCAGAGCCTGTTCTCCGTTATCCGGCTGAGAAATATAAAGATTATCAATATCTACGCCGATCTTAGATGCATATACCGGATCCAAAGCATGCTCTGCATCGATAAAACCCGCTACTCCGCCTCTCTTCTGTACTTCCGCTACCATATGAAGTGCAACGGTAGTCTTACCACTGGACTCCGGACCATAGATCTCTACGATTCGTCCCTTGGGAATTCCTCCCAGCCCCAGTGCAATATCCAGACTTAAAGATCCGGTTGGGATCGTCTCCACATTCATATTGTTCCCTGAATCTCCCAGTTTCATTACAGAACCTTTGCCAAACTGTTTTTCAATCTGAGAAAGCGCCGCATCCAATGCTTTCTTCTTTTCTTCTTTTATCATCTCATTCTCCTCTTCGAACTCATGTTCGTTTTCTGCTCTTATACTATTATATAATTTCTAAATTGTCAACAGATTTTTTCGTTTTTCAGTCGCTTTCATCTTATCACAGATTGTCGGATTATGCAACACATTTGTAATATGTACAAAAAGGGGATGTCGCATTAAAATCAAAGACCCCGCTGCAAGCAACGGGGTATCAAGCTTGTAGCGCTGCAGAGCAGCGGGGTATTTGACCCTCGCAGCAGTCGCCAAATATCCGCACAAGTGCGGCTACTTGGCTCGTTGCTCGCGGAAATAGAAATTTTGTTCGGCATAAGACCTGTCTCTGTTGCTCTATTCCCATCTTCCCTGCATAATACCGCTTTCGTTCAGGTAGTATCCTTCAGGAATACGTGATCCCGTGCCATGGCATGTTTCCGGAAATGTCATTGACTGGTGCGGCAATCCGATTGCCTCCATTTCCCAGGAAAGATATAATAATACCGGACAGGTTTTCACAGGCTACATTTTTTGTTTTCTAAAAGGAGAGATGCAAATGAGATTAAGGATATATTACTGCCCGGCATGCGGGAATACCGTCATGGTGGAGCCGGAAGAGAAAGAATGGGAAACGGCCGGTGGAAAACGCCAGAAAACAGCCATGACCGACGCTGCAACAGGCCAGGTGATTGCCAGCGCCATGGTCCCGGAAGGATGGAAGACCGAAGGGGGAATCCGGCAGGTGGTACAGAGTTTGTCAAACCCATTTACCGCGCAGGTCCAGGCATCCTCCCCTGATGGGGAAACCGTCCTCTTTGCAAATACGGGGGAGAGCTTTCAGCAGCTGAAAAAGGGACCAATGCAGAGGCACATAGAAGGAGCCTTCAATCAGACTACGAAAATGCCCATGAGGAGTTTTGTCGTGCCTGGCATATACCTGGACGGGATTGCAAAAGAAATCGCCAACGGAAAACCGGTATCCGTACTGGACACAAAGCCCCTTCCGTCCATCCTGGGACAGAATATCCAGGCAGCAAAACAATTAGAGCTCCGGGAAGCGCAGGAGCTTGAAAGGAATGCCCTGGCATCCGGGATCCAGATAAAATTCCAGAACGTGTTTGCCGGTGCACTCATGAAGGTATACCGGATCAATGAACAGATCCTGATCCTTGGTGCGGACATGACAGGCCTGGAATATGCCATGTATGCCCCGGGGATGGGAATGATGCCGGGATTGGGTGCCGGACTCATGCAGGGAGCAGGCCTACGGCATGCAGAACCAGGCCTGGTGGGACCGCCAGAATCAGGCGTATGAACAACAGAGGAGTTCCTGGCAGAACCAGATGGATGCCCAAGACCGCATGAGTGAAAAATGGGCGGAAGCAACCAGGGGAGAGAATATCTATGTAAGACCGGACAGCTCGGAAACCACCTACAGCAGCAGCGCAGACCGTGTTTTCATGAAAGACGGGGATCCCCAGACGATGCGCAGTGCATCCAAGGGGGAAGATGTCCCGTACGGATGGACGGAATTAAAAAGGAAGTATTAATACAGGCAGGTATTGGACAAGCCGGACGGATAAAACGACAGGGTCCATGCTTGGCCTTCCGTTATCGGGGCAGTATTTTTCTTCAACAAGATCATATATAAAAGTCCAGTCAATGGCTTTATCAATTAAACGCAGCATATGGTTTTGGGGAACCATGTCATCCATACAGAGCATTATCATCTGTTCCCTTTTTTTATCTGAATTTTTTGTCATCATAAAAAAACACCGCCCTTCTGATATTTTTATTATACCAGAAAAACGGCCATAAATGTAGAAAAGCCCGGCTTTTGCCGGGACTTTGTCTACAGTCTGAAGTACCGCAAATCATGTGGTACTTTTGTCCTTTGAAGTCTTTATCCGATCTTTGCAATATCCACCAGGGTAAGTTTCTGAATATCCGCACTTTCCAGACTGGATACCAGTGCTTTTGCAGTATCCAGAGATGTCAGCACATTCACACCGGTCTCAATGGCATTTCTTCGGATGATAAAGCCATCGTGGCTCTTTCCGACACCCTGGGAAGGAATATCGATGACCAGGTCGATCCTGTGACCAAGTATCAGGTCCAGAATGTTGGGGGATTCCTGTTCAATCTTGCGGGTCATGCGCACCTGCACATCCGCATCCATGAGAGCTTTGGCTGTACCTTTGGTTGCAAAGATATTATAGCCCAGTGCCTCAAATCGTCTGGCGATCTCTTTGGCTTCCTCATGCTCTTCCTCTCTGACAGTCATGATCATATTCTTGTATTTCGGAAGACAGATTCCGGCTCCCAGGAACGCTTTGTATAAAGCCTCGTTAAAGGTCTTCGCAATTCCCAGACACTCACCGGTCGATTTCATCTCCGGTCCCAGGCTGATATCTGCTCCTCTGATCTTTTCAAACGAGAATACCGGCATCTTGACTGCAAAGTAATCTGCCTCCGGCTGAAGCCCCGGTGTATAACCCAGATTTTTGATTTTCGCTCCCAGAATCACTTTGGTAGCCAGCGGTACAATGGGAATTCCCGTTACTTTGCTGATATAGGGTACCGTACGGCTGGAACGGGGGTTAACTTCAATGACATACACCTCTTCCCCACAGACGATAAACTGAATATTGATCAATCCAACCACATGAAGAGACTGTGCCAGTTTTCTTGTATAATCCTCGATGGTGGCTTTTACCTTTGCACTGATGCTCTGTGCAGGATAAACAGAAATACTGTCACCGGAATGGATTCCTGCACGTTCAATATGCTCCATAATACCGGGGATCAGAATATCCGTACCGTCACAGACTGCATCCACCTCGATCTCCTTACCTACCAGATATTTATCTACCAGGATGGGATGCTCCTGAGCGATCCGGTTGATGATGCCGATAAATTCATCCACATCTTCGTCATTGATAGCGATCTGCATTCCCTGTCCGCCAAGAACATAGGACGGTCTCACCAGAACCGGATATCCCAGCTCATTGGCAGCTTTCTTTGCCTCCTCAGCAGTAAATACCGTATGACCTGCCGGGCGGGGAATTCCGCATTTTTCCAGAATCTCATCAAACAGTTCCCTGTCTTCCGCTGCATCCACGTTTTCCGCAGAGGTGCCCAGAATCGGAACGCCCATCTTCATCAGGCTCTCCGTCAGCTTGATGGCGGTCTGACCGCCGAACTGAACAACGGCACCATCCGGTTTCTCCAGATTTACAATATTCTCCACATCTTCCGGTGTCAGCGGTTCAAAATACAGTTTGTCAGCAATGTCAAAATCTGTACTGACCGTCTCCGGGTTGTTGTTGATGATGATGGTCTCATATCCTTCTTTTGCAAACGCCCAGGTGCAGTGAACCGAACAGAAGTCGAATTCGATTCCCTGACCGATTCGGATGGGTCCGGAGCCAAGTACCAGAACCTTCTTCCGATCATGCGTCTCCACTGCTTCATTTTCGCTTCCGAATACAGAGTAATAATAGGGAGTTGCCGCATCAAACTCGGCCGCACAGGTATCTACCATCTTATATGCCGCTATGATTCCGTTCTCATAACGCATCTTCTTGATCTCATCTTCTGCTTTTCCGGTCAGGCGGGCGATCACATTGTCCGGGAACTCGATCCGTTTTGCTTCTTTTAACAGATCTGCAGTCAGTTCTTCGGTCTTTAAAGCCTGTTCCATTTCCACCAGAATGGCGATCTTATCAATGAACCACACATCGATCTTAGTGATCTCATGGATCTTTTCATAGGAAATGCCTCTTCGGATCGCCTCAGCGATCACCCAGATTCGCCTGTCGTCCACCAGAGCCAGCTGTTTTAACAGTTGTTCTTCATCCAGTCCGGTGAAATCATAAGACATCAGACTGTCCACATGCTGTTCCAGAGAACGGATCGCTTTCATCAAAGCACCCTCAAAATTATTGCAGATGCTCATGACCTCTCCGGTCGCCTTCATCTGTGTGGTCAGAGTCCTCTTTGCACTGATAAACTTGTCAAAGGGCAGTCTCGGAATCTTTACGACACAGTAGTCCAGCATAGGTTCAAAGCTGGCATATGTCTTCTGTGTGATTGCATTTTTGATCTCATCCAGCGTGTATCCCAGTGCGATCTTGGCAGCTACCTTGGCAATCGGATAGCCCGTAGCTTTAGAAGCCAGTGCAGAGGAACGGCTGACACGGGGATTTACCTCGATGACACAGTATTCAAAGCTTTCCGGGTGAAGTGCATACTGAACATTACACCCTCCGGTAATATTCAGTTCGCTGATGATATTCAGCGCAGAACTTCTCAGCATCTGATATTCTTTATCTCCCAGAGTCTGAGAGGGTGCCACTACAATACTGTCTCCCGTATGCACACCTACCGGATCAATGTTTTCCATATTGCAGACGGTGATACAGTTGCCGGCGCTGTCCCGCATCACTTCATATTCGATCTCCTTCCAGCCTGCGATGCAGCGTTCTACCAGTACCTGTCCCACCCGGGAAAGACGCAGACCGTTTGCCAGGATCTCAACCAGTTCTTCGTAATTATGGGCAATTCCGCCGCCGCTTCCTCCCAGCGTATATGCCGGACGCAGCACCACCGGATATCCGATGGTATTTGTAAATGCCACACCATCCTCAATATTTTCTACGACCTTGGAAGCGGCAATGGGCTCGCCGATCTTTTCCATGGTCTTCTTGAATTCCAGACGGTCTTCCGCCTTTTTGATTGTCTCCGATGTGGTTCCGATCAGACGCACATTGTGTTCCTTTAAGAAGCCTTTTTCCTCTAATTCCATGGCCAGATTCAGACCGGCCTGACCTCCCAGCGTCGGAAGCACACTGTCCGGCTGTTCTTTTAAGATCAGCTGCTCCACCACTTCCACTGTCAGCGGTTCAATATAGACCCGGTCGGCAATATCTTTGTCTGTCATGATCGTAGCCGGATTGGAGTTGAGAAGTACGACCTCAATTCCTTCTTCCTTCAGGGAACGGCATGCCTGAGTCCCTGCATAGTCAAACTCTGCCGCCTGTCCGATAATGATCGGACCTGATCCAATTACCAGTACTTTCTTAATATCAGGATTCTTCGGCATCAGTTGTTCACCTCCATCATTTTCATAAACCGGTCAAACAGCATTCCGGAATCCAGCGGTCCTGGGCATGCTTCCGGGTGGAACTGTACCGTGAAGATCTTCTTTCCGGTATAGGCAAGTCCCTCATTGGTTCCATCGTTTACATTTGTAAACGCCGGAACTGCCACAGAAGGATCCAGATTTTCTGTATCTACTACATAACCGTGATTCTGAGAGGAAATATAGACTCTTCCGGTAGACAGATCCTTCACCGGATGATTGCCTCCCCTGTGACCGTATTTCATCTTATAAGTATCTGCTCCATTAGCCAGAGCCATCAGCTGATGTCCGAGACAGATCGCAAAAATGGGAATGTCTGTCTGATACAGTTTTCTGATCTCCTCAATAATAGATGTACATTCCTTGGGATCTCCGGGTCCGTTGGAAAGCATGATTCCATCCGGTGCATCTTTGATAATCTCATCTGCGCTGGTAAGTGCCGGGTAAACAGTCACCTGACATCCCCGCTGATTCAAAGATCTGGCAATATTTCGCTTCGCTCCCAGATCCAGCAGTGCAACCTTCGGTCCATCTCCTTCCAGTACATATTTTTCCGCACAGGTCACCTTCTCAACCACTTTTCCAGTGGTATATGCTTTCAGCTTCGGCAGGATCTCATCCAGATCATACTGTTCGTTGGTTGTGATCATGCCGTTCATGGTCCCCTTTTCCCGAAGGATCTTGGTCAATGCTCTGGTATCCACTCCTGCAATTCCCGGAATATCATATTTTTTAAGGAACTCCTGAATCGTACCTTCGCTTCGGAAGTTACTGGGTATACGGGACAGTTCTCTTACGATATAGCCATCGGGCCAGGGTCTCGCCGATTCCATATCCTCATAACAGATTCCATAATTTCCGATCAGCGGATATGTCATCACCACCGCCTGTCCTGCGTAAGACGGATCGGTGAGTACTTCAAGATAACCGGTCATGGAAGTATTAAATACGATCTCACTGATGACTTCTCTGTCAGAGCCAATACTGGTACCGGTAAACACCGTCCCGTCTTCTAATATAAGAAATGCTTTCATAAACTGACCTGCCTTTCAATGATTCTTACATGAAAAAAGGGAACAAAAGCCCCTGCTTCTTCCCCTGCTCCATCGCACCCCAAATTGTAAAGATGATATCACAAAAGGGGCTGATTTTCAACCCCTTTCCTCTATTTTCTGACTCTGACCATATGGATTTTTTGCATTGAATCAATTTGTTTTTTACCTGCGCCCGCCCATCCATTTACGGATTCAATTCTGCGATCCGCGTCACTCCCACATAAATGTCCTGTATTTTATTCCAGGTTCTCCGACCGACAATGCCATCTGCTGTCAGACCAAAGACCTCCTGAAAAACCCGCACCGCATTCTGCGTCGCCGGTCCATACACACCATCCACAGAAATCTTCGGAATCAGAGGATAGTTGTTGGAGATCGCATTGAGCTGCTCCTGCATCTGCCGTACTTTTTCTCCGCCGGATCCGATCGTCAGATTATATCCGGGCCAGGATGACGGTATCCCTGCCACCTCTTCCGCTGTATTAATATAGATGGAATCTCCATAATAATATCGCAGGATCTCTATAGCCGAGTATCCCTGGTCCCCCAGATTCTTAGATCCCCACTGGGTCATCCAGTTCGGACAAGTCACCCGGTTCCCGTCACAGTACTGAGTCAGGATCGGCTGCTTCACATTGGGTCTGGAAAGATAACTGTCAAAAATATCATCCACCACTTCTGAAATGCTCTCAAAGATATTTCTTCCGTAGATCCATTTGTGGTCAAAGGCAGTCGAAGAAGTGATCGTAAAATCAAATCCTTTATTCCGGTACCACTCCGTATAGACCCGATTCAGCGTAAAGGACATGATCGCCAGCACATTGGCGATGATCGTCTCCCTGGGCCAGGTGGAATAGATCTCACTGGAAGCCACATTTTTGATATAGTCCTTATATCTCACATAATAATCTGTAGCTGTTGTATCTCTTGGAGAGCCGTCATGTACGACCACAAACTCGGGAACGACGACTCTGCTTAAAACGATCTCTCCGGTCTGATTTACCGGCTTGATCTCTGCTTCTGCGATCTTGGGCGGATAATTGCCGTAAAGGGTGTGTGCCGGGATCACGATCACATCCGGTACCTCCTGCTCCCGAATCGGCCGAAGGCGGATTTCCTGAAGGGCGATCTGCCCCGACAGGATCTCTGTTCCCGCAATCGTAATGGTCTCAAACCCTTCCGCAGATACCTGAAGAGTGTATTCTGAATAGGGCTGTACCTCCCCGGGACTTAAGCTGTATTCTTCCGGCGGGGCGGCAAGCTCCACCTCATCTGTCTGACCGTTTTGGTCTGTCCGAAGCTCTTCGATCACACGGTCCGGTTCCCCGGTGTAGGAAATATCCACGACTGCCCCTTCCACCGGAATTTCTCTGACACTGGATTCCACATTGATCCGCAGTCTTCCCACATTCCCGGAATTCTGCTGCATGGGTCTGATGCAGGAATAAGGCATGTTCTCTCTCCTGATTCTTTCTTTCATATACAGACTATGCAGCAGCCGAAAAAAAGTGAAGAGCTCTTGCGAGCTCTTCT
>JAEDFS010000089.1 GCA_016297895.1 Marvinbryantia sp. | reverse complement strand
ACCAATGCAGCAGGTGAGAAATTTACGACTGTTGTACAGATCGGTATCGGCGGAAGTGACCTTGGTCCCCGTGCCATGTATCTTGCTCTTGAGAACTGGGCAAAAAAGAATGGTACATTCAAGATGGAAGCGAAATTCATCAGTAATGTAGACCCGGACGATGCAGCTGCGGTTCTGAATTCCATTGATGTGGCACATTCCCTTTTTGTACTGGTTTCCAAATCCGGAACCACTCTGGAAACACTGACCAATGAATCCTTTGTAAAAGATGCTCTGAAGAATGCGGGACTGGATGCCTCCAGACATATGGTTGCTGTAACCAGCGAGACTTCACCGCTTGCAAAGAGCGATGATTATCTGGCTGCTTTCTTCATGGATGATTATATCGGTGGACGTTATTCTTCCACATCAGCAGTAGGAGGCGCAGTACTTTCTCTGGCATTCGGTCCGGAAGTATTTGCACAGTTCCTGGACGGCGCAGCAAAGGAAGATGAACTGTCAAAGAATAAAGATGTATTAAAGAACCCGGCAATGCTGGATGCACTGATCGGTGTCTATGAGCGCAATGTTCTGGGACATCTGTGCACCGCAGTGCTTCCCTATTCTCAGGCACTGAGCCGTTTCCCGGCACATCTGCAGCAGCTGGATATGGAGTCAAACGGAAAGTCTGTAAACCGTTTCGGAGAACCGGTGGATTATGTGACCGGACCTGTCATCTTCGGAGAACCGGGAACCAACGGACAGCATTCCTTCTATCAGCTTCTTCATCAGGGAACCGATATCATTCCGCTTCAGTTTATCGGATTCAAGAATAATCAGTGCGGAAGTGATGTAGTGATTCAGGACAGCACCAGCCAGCAGAAGCTGTGTGCTAATGTAGTAGCTCAGATCGTTGCCTTTGCATGCGGCAAGGCGGATGAGAACCGCAATAAGAACTTTGAAGGCGGTCGTCCTTCCAGCATCATCATCGGAGATCAGCTGACTCCGGGAGCACTGGGAGCTCTGCTGTCACACTTCGAGAATAAAGTCATGTTCCAGGGATTTGTATGGAATCTGAACAGCTTTGATCAGGAAGGCGTACAGCTTGGAAAAGTACTGGCAAAACGTGTACTTGCCCATGAGACTGACGGAGCGCTGAAAGTATACAGTGATCTGTTAAACATCTAAGACAGGATCAGATAAAAGAGAGGGCTTCGGCTTCACGAATGAATATTCGCAAAAGCCGATGCACCCTTTTTTCTAGTTCCGCAAAACCAGCTGCAGGGCATCTTTCGGACATTTCGCCATGCAAATTCCGCAGCCCACACATTTTTCCGGATGTGCGGTCACTGTTTTTCCGGATTTTGTAAATACTTCAAACCAGCATTGCTTCACGCAGGCACCGCAGCCTATGCATTTCTCCGGATCATGAGCGATCACATGATCTGTCCGGGGCCAGAAACCGGCACTCTGACGTTTCTGCTGACTTCGGAACAGATAACAGCAGTCCCCGCAGCAATTACAGATTCCGGTAGGGTTTACCGTATGCATCAGTCCCTGTTTGTCTGCATTTATCACAATTTCCTTTGCCCTCTGCGGATCGATTTTTTCAGAGAGTCCCCGGCTGAAATAGGTATTGATTCCGGTTTTATAGGTGATGCAGGTTCTTGTGGGCTTTCCGCATTCTCCGTTCAGAGATTTGCAGTCACAGTAATTCAGATACACGGGTTTGTCACCCATAGAATCAATGAACTTCAGCACCTGCTTCAGAGGAAGGATCTCATCGGCAGTTGGACGAACGGTTGGATCCGGATCCAGTCCCTCATAATACTGTTCAAACAGCCACGCACAGATCTCTTTTCTTCCTTCTTCCGGAATCGTCCGGTATACTTCCTGTTCGCTGACAGCCATCACGTCCATCCGCTCATAAAAACCGGACAGCGTCATGATCTTCCGGCTTTCATCCACATAGGACAGGATTCCGCGATGATACGCATTTTTCACAAATTCTTCCGCATTGTCTCCCATGATTTTTCGGATATCTTCCATGGTAAAAGTTTCCTGATCCATGGCGAGGACAAAGCGGATTTCCTGTTCTGTAAAAATAATGTCAAGATATGCCCCGGCAATTGCCGGGGCATGAAATTTTTCCAGAAACAGGTTCTTTTCCTCTGATGCAAATTCGTGTTTTTTCATTTTCAGAACCTTTCTGTTTTCCTGTTATTTTACTACCATTTTTGCACTCAGCTTCTTTTCTCCGAAGCTCTGGAATCTGCTGAGGACTGTACAGAAGATCAGATAGATGAAAGCAACCTCGCAGTACAATGCCAGCGGTTCATAGGTGTTGGCTACAATTTTCTGTGTGGCACGGAACATTTCCATGACCGTAATGTTGGCTGTCAGAGAGGTTTCCTTAATCAGGTTGATAAAGGAATTGCCAAGGGTAGGGAACGCCACACGGAATGCCTGCGGTAAAATAATCCGATACATGGTCTGCCAGTAGGTAAGCCCTGCACAGTATCCCGCTTCCATCTGTCCTGTCGGAATCGACAGAATAGCTGCCCTCACAGACTCTGACGCATAGGAACCTACGTTTAAAGAGAGCGCTATGATCGCCGCCGGAATCGGATCGATCATGATACCGGCTCCCGGAAGGCCATAAAAGATGATATACAGCTGTACCAGCAGCGGAGTTCCCCTGAAGATCCAGACATACAGTCTGGAGATCTGTCCGAGGACAGGAGTTTTGCTGACCTGGGCAATTGCCGTAAATAACGCAATTACCAGACCTATCGCAAAAGAAACGACTGCCAGAGGTATGGTATAGATCAGACCCGGAAGAAGGATCTTCCAGAACGATTCTATCATGATTTCGATCACTCTTGCGCTCATTGTTTATCTGCCTTTCCTGATTATTCTGCCTGAGTATCCTTAGAAAGGTCTGCTCCGAAATATTTCTGGGAAATCTCTGTCAGGACACCTTCCTCTGCCAGCTCATTCAGTGCTTCGGTAATGGCATCTGAAAGAGCCTTGTCTTCCATGCGGACGAGAACCGCATTTCTGTTTACCTCTTCTGTCAGAGCAACGATCTTGATGCCCTCATCGCCTGTTGTTTCCACATAATCATAAAATACCAGTTCATCATTCAGGACTGCATCTGCACGGCCTGTTTCCACAAGTGTTACAGACTCTGTAAATTCATTGGTGCTTTCCACAGATCCGCCGTATTCCTCTGCCATTTTTGCCCAGTCAGAAGTAATGGAGGCTGCTACGGAATGATCCTTCAGATCCTCAAATGTCTGGATCTCTTCGTTATCAGCAGCAACGATCAGTGCGCCGTGAGCATAGGTATACGGTACGGAGAAATTATATTTTTCTTCTCTCGCTTCCGTGATCGTTACCTGATTGAAAATCGCATCGGTACGTTTTGCATCCAGACCGGCGATCATACCATCCCAGGTGGTCTCTACAAAATTCGGTTCTACGCCAAGCTTTTCGCAGACTGCCTCTGCGATCTCCACATCATAACCAACCAGTTTGTCATTCTCATCATAGTAGGTAAAGGGGGCATAAGTACCTTCTGTACCGATCTTCAGTTCCCCTTCTTCCTGAATTCTTGCGAGAGAATCATCCTCCTCTGCAAATACACTTACGCCTGTTGCCATAGTTGCTGCTGCAATGGCAGCCATCAGTAATGCCAGTCTTTTTTTCATCGCTTTCTCCTCCGTTTTTTGAATTCCTGTATTCTGATATCACTCCGGGTGATGATCATTCTGCTGCTTCTCTGGCACTTTTTTCCAGAATGCGTCTTAAGAACTGCCGTGTTCTCTCATTTTTCGGTGCCCGGAAAAATTCTTCCGGTGTATTTTCTTCTGTCACAGTGCCCTGTTCCATGAAAATGATCTGTGTTCCCACTTCTCTGGCAAAATCCATTTCATGGGTTACCACCACCATGGTGACACCATCCTTTGCCAGATCTTTCATGACACCAAGGACTTCTCCGATCAGCTCCGGGTCCAGTGCTGACGTAGGCTCGTCAAAGAAGATTACCTCCGGATCTGTGGCGATCGCTCTTGCAATCCCCACACGCTGCTGCTGACCGCCGGAAAGCTGGTGGGGATAAAAGTCATATTTATCTGATAATCCGACCTTATCCAGTGCTTTTTTTCCGATTCGGCAGGCTTCTTCTTTTTTCATTTTCCTTCCGATGATCAGTCCTTCCGTCACATTCTGAAGGGCTGTCTTATTATTAAACAGGCAGTAATTCTGGAATACAAATCCTGTCTTTTTCCGAATCTGCCGGATCTGTCCGGAAGTAATCTTCGCCAGATCGATCTCTTCATTATCAAAGATCATGGTACCGGAATCTGCCCGTTCCAGAAAATTCATACAGCGCAGCAGGGTGGTCTTTCCGGAACCGCTTGGGCCAAGAATTGCGATCACATCGCCCTTTTCCACACGGACATCCACACCCTTTAACACCTCATGATCGCCAAATGTCTTTTTTAAATTACGAATCTCCAGCAAAACAATTCCTCCCGCAAATGTCTCACATAGTTCTCTGCTGCTTTAACATATAAAAGTGCAGTGGTAAAAGAAAAATCCTGCCTGGCAGGACATATGTAAAAGTATAGCATTTGAGTGTTTTATTGTCAACGAAAAGGCTCAAAAAACAGGCTGCGAAAGGACTTGAAATATGGGTGGACATGGCTTTTTGGGCCGTGGCAAAATTTAGCTTTGCCACGGCCCAACGATTTAATTAAAAAGTTCAATCAGACTTAATTTACGGTTTTTCTTTTGTATAATCCTCCATCAGCATATCGACCAGTTCCCTGCGGCTGGAAGACAATTCCCGGTACATACGCAGGTGATTCAGTTCCTCTTTATTTAAGGCAGTTTCTGCCACATATTCTATTTTGTTGGGGCAGTCGGTATTGCCCACGATATAATCAATGGAAGTATGAAACAAATCAGCCATCTCCTTCAGTGTCTGAATATCCGGTTCGGATATGCCGTTTTCATATTTGTGTATGGACTGCTGGCTCACATTAAGCAGTTCAGCAAGCCGCTGCTGGCTCAGTCCCTTTTTCTTTCGCAGTAATCTCAGATTTTTCATTGGTAACTCCTTTTCCACATTGTATCAATTTTTTAACCATCAAAATAAAACTTATTAGATGTTTTATTGAACAACTGTAAGGTTTGAAATGGAGAGAGAAAAGTATTATTTGCTTGATGTAAAGGGAGGGCAG